>NZ_JGCK01000054.1:0-18955 GCF_001639905.1 Kosmotoga sp. DU53
AASAGAAAGATGAATCATTATATATATATATATCATAATTTAGAAAATTTTTTAAAGGGAAATGTTCCGACATTTTTTTCCTTACGAAATAATATGAAATATACCTTGTTGGTTTAAATTTATAAAGAGGATTACGTTTAACAATCTTTGAAAAATAATTATCTAAAAAAATATCTACTTCATCACAAAAGGCGTATGATAATAGTTTCTCCTTTATTTCAAAAACATTATTTAACTGATCGCATAAAACTATTTTTGTTTTATTATTTTTATTATTTAATGATTTAAGAATAGAAATAAACAAATGGTATTGTGTATGGCAGACAAAAAGTTCTTTTTTCAAAACTATCCACCTCTTACAATGATGAAAGATTTGTACAGTATTTTCAAAAAATTATTTGAAAAAGAATAAAACCTACTTGGTTTTTTTATTATCACCGTTGTTCTTGTTGAATCTATCATCTTAAACTGATCGCTTATCACAGAAGAAAAATGATAGAATAAATTATATTTTTTTAGAACTAATTCTCTAGCTTTTTCAAGAGCTTGGATCCTGCTTTCGTAATTGTCATTATTGATTATTTCAACAATTTTCTTATATGCTTTTTCTTTATCTCTTATATCAATTTGAATGAAGGAATTTTCTGGAAAATAATTTTTTAAATTTGTACAGCCATAATATATAGGAACTGTATAAGATAAAAAGCAATCAGTTAATTTTTCAGTAAAATAATCTTTTTTGCTACAATTTTCGATCGCGATACTGTACTTATATTTAGATAATGCATCAAATTTGTCTTTTACAAAATTCATACCCTTTCCATAATAATCACATTCAAGTTTCTTTTCTATAAGGTAGTTTACGAATTTATACCTCAGAATATGACCAGGTAAACTTTTTTTATTACTTGATATGCATGATAATTTTTTTGGTTTGTCGGGTTTCTTCATATTTACAAGATCATCGTAGTTTTTTTCAATATGCCAAGGTAAAAAAACCGGACCAATAAAAACTTTTTGCCTTTTTGAACGGTTTGCAAAAAGAGGATCGACATGTGTAAAAACCTTGCTATATGTTCTGCTTACGTAATGCATATATGGAGTATAAAAAAAGTTGCCAGGTTCTTGGAATAGTAAATATATCATTTCCTTATAAGTTTCAAGCTTAACAGTTTTATTTGGATAGTTAATTACCAATACAGCATCTGGATTATTAATATCTGTTCCAAATATAACATTATTGAAACTGCGAGATCCATTTGGGGTCATTTTTTCAATAAAGTCCTCTATATTATAATTAGCAATGACCCTAACACGAACATTTTCGTGTTTCATATTTCATCACCTTTTTCAACAAATTCAAACCATTTTTTCGATCCACTAAACATTTGCTTTAAAGCTTTACAAAGATTCAGCGGTTTTAATTCTGGGATTTTTTTTATGATAAATAAAATGTTGACTATCCAACAATAATGATTAAAGATTCTAGCAAAAAGTGCCCCTTTGGTGAATAGAGTTTCATAATCTAACTTTTTTCCAGTCGATTCTTTTTTGTGAATTACAATAGGTTTTGGAATATATTTTATTTTTAATCCTTTTTTTAGGCAATCATACAGAAAAATATTTTCTTCTCCACCAAATGGGAAAATGTTACCATTTAAACCAAAGTTTTCATCGAAAAGTAAATTATTTTCCTGAATTGCTTTTCTTCTAAAAGCAATTTCAATTGAGGAAACCTTCATGATGGAGAATATATTATGCCATTTTTCTTTCTTTGGGTACTTTTTGAATTTTTTATGATCTGGTGTTTCTATTTGAAAAGTGATTATATCTGCTTCTGGATTATTAGCAAATGCATCTGTAATAATTGTTTCAAGATTATTCTTGAATTCTACATCGCTATCGGATATTAAACAAATATCTCCAGTTGCGTTTTTTATGCCTTGGTTTCTACTTTTTGATAGTCCTATTTCATTAAATGATAAAACTCTAATATTTTTGCTGTCTAAAAATAACGCTTCTTCTTTTAAGCCGCTCTTTTTTTGCCTAGTTTGGTTGATTATGAGTAGTTTGGTATTCTTTGAAAAGTGTCTTGTTTTAGATAAAATATCGCTGAAGTCTTGCATATTAACAGCCGATACTATTATTTCCAAAACCAACTAACTTCCCTCCTATAAATAATACTTTCTGGCTCATTTTACAAACACAAATGATATAGATGACTCGAAAATCAGTAACAACCGATAATATTCGCCATCTTCTTCTGATGACAGTTGTTCAGAATATTGAACATAACACAAAGATTATATGTTAGAACGGTCAAACCTACTTACGTGTTATAATTCTTGGGTTCGACACGCCAAATGTGTTTCTATGTTGAAATAAACCTAGAACATTTTATTTGTTCTTTTCATCGCTCAGCACTTCCTGTTTCTTTTTGAATGTGGCTTCCTTAATTGGCTGTAATGTCCCCAAATCGGACAAAATCAAGCAGATTTGTATGATTCCATGGATTCTTTGAATCTCCCTAGGACTTCTGTGTTTCAAAGAACTCTGTGGATTTTCTTCATTCAACGCTGTATCTTTATCTTGCTATACATAACTTATTTCCAACACAAACATTTCCTTTGTGTATTATATTCAATCACTGCTTCCCCAGAGGCATTAATTTTTAACGTCTCAATCACAACTGTCTGCTCTCTAATTACTCCTTCGATTTTTTACACCACATTTTTCTTTGATCAATTCTTTTGTAAAGAGGTTTTAAGGGTCTCTGCTATTTGTGTATTTATGAAGGATATAAAGGAATTAAGATTAAAGGTATTAAGATTATCTGTGCGTTATAGCAAAAGAATGCAATAAAGAAAATAACAGATCTATCTTATCTTTAATATCCTTTGAGTGATTTCCGACAAATAAGCCATTGAAATGTATATAGTCAGCAGAAGGTAAATTACCATGTATGGTATGGTTTATATATTTCATAACAGGATTTCTAACAAAGTTTCCCGCTACAATGGGTCGAGTTTCAACTCCACCATTTTCTAATATTTTTATTAACTCCTCCCTTTTTAAAGAAGCATTTTCTGACAGAATTATCGGAAATCCAAACCATGAACTTTTTCCAGTCTCTTTTTGAGTTCTAAATAACGGCATTTTTCCGATTCTACTTAGAAAATATTCTGCGTTGAGACGTCTTTGAGAAATAATTCTGTCTATTTTCTTCATCTGTTGGATGCCAATAGCAGCTTCCATTTCCAGAGGTCTCAAATTATATCCCGGTACAATAAAGTTGAATCTTTCATAAAATGAGGATTTACTTTTTTTATATATTCTGCTGTTTTCCGGAAGGTCCCTGGACCATCCGTGAGCTCTAATTGCTAGCATATAATGATAAAGTTCCTCGTCATCGGTTACTGCCACCCCTCCTTCCATAGTACAAATGTGGTGTGAATAAAACATCGAAAATGTTCCAATTAGACCAAAAGTACCTGTGTATTTGCCGTTATAAACAGCACCTAATGCTTCACAATTATCTTCTAATAACAAAAGATTGTGATCCTTACAAATTTTCTGTAATTTGTTGTAATCGCACGGATTACCAAGTAAGTTAACAGCAAAGATTGCTTTGGTATCTTTCGTAATAGCATTTTCAACAACTGTTGGATCAATATTTAGTGTTTCCTTATCAATATCAACAAATTTTAAGCGTAAGCCGTATTGATGTAATGGAAAGTATGTTGTGCTCCACGACACAGCAGGTACAATTATTTCATCTCCTCTTTCAAGCCTACCAGAGTAAACCAATGCAGCGATGGCAAGAAGATTCGCTGATGAACCAGAATTTACCATAATCGCATATTTAGAACCGATCCAGTCCGCGAAAATATTTTCAAATTCCTTGACCGTTTTTCCCATCGTAAAGTTTTTGCTTAAAATAACATTTAGTATAGCTTCTATTTCTTCACGACCCCAAGTATCATCTGACAATGGATATGAATAATTCACTTTAAATCCCTCCATATGTTTTTCAAAAACCATTTATAAGTTAACTTAATTCCATCAATTAAGCTAGTTTTTGCTTTCCATCCTAAAGCAGAAATTCGTGAAATATCTAGCAACTTTTGAGGCATTCCATCTGGTTTTGAGGGATTAAATCTAATTTCCCCCTTGAAACCTACAATGTCTTTTATCAACATTGCCAGATGTTTAATCGTTATATCTTCACCCACTCCTATATTTATCCATTCGGAAGATTCATAATTGTTCATTAAAAAGATAGCTCCATCTGCTAAATCTTCAACAAACATAAATTCGCGCCGAGCGTTTCCGGTCCCCCATATTTCCACAAATCTGTGATTTTCGGTTTTTGCAATATGGAACTTCCTGATTAGGGCAGCAATTACATGAGAGGACACAGGATTAAAGTTGTCACCAGGTCCGTATATATTAGGTGGAATTAAACTAATGAATTTTGTTCCGTACTGCATATTGTTGTAATAACATAATTTAATACCTGCCACTTTTGCTAGAGCATATCCTTCATTTGTAGGTTCAAAAGGTCCTGTCAAAAGATATTCTTCTTTCATAGGTTGAGGACAAAGTCTTGGGTATATACACGAGCTTCCCATAAACAAAAGTTTTTTAACCCCATATTTTCTGGAAAATTCTATAACATTACATTCAATCATAAGATTCTCATATAAAAAGTCAGCAGGTGATTTCATGTTTGCAGCAATTCCACCTACTTTAGCTGCGGTAAGAAACACATATTCAGGACGTACTTCTTCGAAAAATTTCCTTGTAGCCAATTGATCAGTTAAGTCAAGTTCCTCATGAGATCTTAGGATTAAATTGTTATATCCCTGCTCTTTTAGTTTTCTTACGATAGCTGAACCAACCATCCCCCTATGACCAGCAACATAAATTTTGGCATTTTTTTCCATGGGTTTATTACTAGTAATTAAGGCTTTGCTTTTAATAGCTGTTTGGCTATTAATATTTTGGGGGCTTTCATTAATCATTCTTGATCCCACCCTTTTTGAATTTGTGTATTTGTAATTATAGATCTTTTTTGATAGATTACGATAGAAAATCATTTTTACGCATTCCGAATTACGTACAAAATATCACTAAGAATCTCCTTGTCTTCAGAAATATTGACTTGCTTGAAAGAGTTTTCGCTTACCGATGAATTCAGTACTTTATTTAAAGATATAGATTGTATTCCCAGAGTTTTTAAATACCCAATTGTGGTTATATCCTCTGGAATGTTTTTTCGATTCAAAACCACCATTGGTTTTCCAGCAATAAGGCTTTCTGCTACGGTGGACCAACCTGCTTTGGTTATAACATAATCAGCTGCCATAACAAAATTCTGTGATTCTGTTTCGTCTATAGGAATTGAGTAGCAATTATTGGAAATCTTTGGGAAACTTGATGGAACAATGAAAGCGGTTTTTTTATTGTTATCAAAGAATTTCTTAAAATCATTACTGTATTCAACAGACATTCCCATTCCGAAATATACGATGTTTTCATGATTTGCGAGCAAGCGCTTTCTTATTTCTAAAGCTTTTTCTTTGCTGAAATCTCTACAGTAAAATCCTCTTTTCGTATAAGGAAATAAGTCTATTTTCTCTTGAAAAGGCGTCAATTGTATAAAGTAATCTGCTAAGTTATACATCTGTCTTAATTGAGTTTGCTCTTTCCTTAATATGCCTTCGTACATCTTTATCCATGTAAAATTTGTAAGTAAAAGACTTTTAATTCCCAGGGTGTTGGCAGCAACAAATGCGTGAGGAACGCAATCCGAAACAATAAACTGAGCTTCAAATTCTTTTAAAATGGTTGCTTCGTTTATTGTAGTCTCATTGACATACGACAGATAATCATTCAAATTTGTTTCCATTTTTTCCACGTCAGGTTCATCGAAACTTTTGAGATGAAGACCTATATCACGTGAATTTACTTTGCTAAAGACCCGGTTTTTGAACTTAGATAAGCTTTTAATTATAAAGTTCAACTGTTTTTTTTGACTGAAGATTAATATCTCTATTTTTGGATCTTTCTCGAGTATCTCACGAACCAATGCTATAGTACGGGTCGCGTGGCCAAAGCCGTGCCCTGTAACATACCAAGCAATCTTAACCTTTGAAATTGCTCTTGTGTAATTCATATTTTGCAAGCCTCAGATCAGATTCAACCATTATTTTAACCAGTTCTTCAAAGGTAACCGTTGGTTCCCAACTGAGTTTTTGCTTTGCTTTAGTTGGATCACCGAGGAGTAACTCAACTTCTGTTGGTCTGAAATATCTTGGATCAACTTCTATTAAAATTTCATCTGTTCCTTTCTTTATCCCTTTTTCATTTACACCTTTTCCATACCATTCGATGTCTATCCCAACATGTTTGAAAGCTAATTCGACAAATTCTCTGACGCTATGTGTCTCACCAGTGGCAATAACGAAGTCTTCAGGGTCATCTTGTTGAAGCATCATCCACATAGCTTTCACATAATCAGGAGCATATCCCCAGTCTCTTTTAGCATCGAGGTTACCAAGATACAGCTTTTTTTGAAGACCAACAGCGATTCTCCCAGCTGCTCTGGTTATTTTTCGCGTTACGAATGTTTCACCTCTACGTGGTGATTCGTGATTAAAAAGAATACCATTACAAGCAAAAATGCCATAAGCTTCGCGGTAATTAACTGTTATCCAATAGGCGTAAAGCTTAGCAGCGGCGTATGGACTTCTTGGATAAAAAGGAGTAGTTTCCTTTTGTGGTATTTCTTGCACTTTTCCAAAGAGCTCACTAGTAGATGCTTGATAGAATTTAGTTCTCTTCTCAAGGCCAAGTAACCTTATTGCTTCAAGTAGTCTTAATGTTCCTAAAGCATCTGAGTTCGCTGTATATTCAGCAGTTTCAAAGGAAACTTTCACATGGCTTTGCGCAGCAAGGTTGTAAATTTCGTCCGGCTGAATTTCTTGAAGCAAGCGTAGAAGGTTTGTTGAATCAGTCATATCTCCATAATGCAAAAATAGATTGACATCTCTTTCGTGAGGATCTTTGTATAGATGATCGATTCTTTTTGTGTTGAAACTGCTGGAGCGGCGAATAATGCCATGAACTTCATAACCTTTTTCAAGTAAAAGTTCTGCTAAATAAGAACCATCTTGGCCGGTGATGCCGGTGATTAAAGCAACTTTCATGATTTCACCATCCTATTTTTATTATTTTACCTCTGTCATTAAGCGAGTCTGTACAGTCATATTAGATTCGGTACTGTAAGTCAATCAGAAAAAACAAGTACTAATGGTTGCTGAAAGATTTTGGATAAAATTATATATAGGTTAACTCGAAAATCAGTAACAACCGATAATATTCGCCATCTTCTTCTGATGACAGTTGTTCAGAATATTGAACATAACACAAAGATTATATGTTAGAACGGTCAAACCTACTTACGTGTTATAATTTTTGGGTTCGACACGCCAAATGTGTTTCTATGTTGAAATAAACCTAGAACATTTTATTCGTTCTTTTCATCGCTCAGCACTTCCTGCTTCTTTCTGAATATGGTTTCCTTAACTGGTTCCGAGGAACCGACAGAGCTGTCTCTGATTTTCAAGGATATTCCTTTTTTCTTGTTCGTACATTACTGGCTGCTACAGTTTATGATATGTAACAAATATGTTCGTTTATCGTACACACTGTCAGCAAAAAAGTATCTGTACCTTTTGTAGAATCTATTTGAACTGCTGCCATCGCTGCATTATGGACTGACACTAGTGTTACTACCAATTCAAGAAACCATTTTCTTCAACATCCAGTGTTATATGTACTTTTCTTTTGTGCTTTCATCTTTTTATCGATTTCACCTAATCAGAATCTAGGAATTTGTAACTTCCTTTTTTTCTTTGCCTTTAGAATGTAGATTTTACGGTGTTTGATAACGAAAGGCCCCACACTTAAGCCAACCCTTTCAAGACCTTCCACATCAGTAGCAAATTCATAATCCTCCGATTTATCTCGTGAAATAGTGTTCCCTTGTTCTCCTAAATATTGTTTTTGAAAATGATGAAATGTTCCCCATAATTTATATGTATTGAACGCCATTCTGTATTTGCAGTACCTCTGGGATTGTTATACGTGAATACCTAATTCATTCTCAATATAGAGCATTTTTAAGGAATTTCACGCTTATCGGTTGACTACCTTCTTAAGTTATTCTACTTTTTTTTGCATTCTTGTCTTTGATTCTTGCCATTTCCTAATCTTTCTTTTGCTTCCTTAAGAAACCTGCCCTATTGTTTGTAATGCTGGGCTCGCTATAAATCCCGTGTTCTCTGCTGATTTATGCCGTAGTTTTTTCCTGTTGAAGTTCTAGAACTATTGCCATCTTTTCCTCCGAGATAGCTCCGACATAATCTTCATTCCTTTTCATTATTAACTTCTATTTTTTCTATCAAACTTTTAAAGAAGTAGTATGTTATTTCCTTCCAACACCTTCATAAACAAACCCAAGTTCTCTTGTTTTTAAAGGATCAAATATATTTCGTGTGTCAAGGATAATATTTCCTTTCATAAGCTTTGAAGCTATTTCCAAATCAAGACTTCTGTATTGATTCCACTCAGTTAGTATGACTAAAGCATCAGCATCCTTCATTGCTTTGTATTCGTTATCGTGATGTTCAATTAAATCTCCAAATATCTTCCTTGCATTTTCTTCAGCCTGAGGATCATGAACTTTTATTTTTGCACCTTTTTTCAATAGCTCATTTATTATTACTATAGCAGGCGATTCTCTCATATCATCTGTCCCTGCTTTGAAAGCTAAGCCTAGAATTCCGATAGTTTTTCCTTTTAAATTTCCAAGCATTCTTTCGAGTTTAATAACCATTCTTTTTTTCTGTTCTTCATTAGCTCTAATTACCTCATTGACTAAAGACATTTCAACTCCATATCTTTTACCAATTTGTACAAGTGCTTTTGTATCTTTCGGAAAACAACTTCCGCCATATCCTGGACCAGGATGTAAAAATTTTGGGCTTATTCTTCCATCCATTCCCATTGCTTTAGCAACAACGTGCACATCTGCCCCAACAGCCTCACAAAGATTAGCAATTTGATTTATAAAAGTTATTTTTGTAGCTAAAAAAGCATTGCTGGCATATTTAATAAGTTCGGCTGTTTCCAAATTGCAAAATACAAACGGAGTTTCGATCAGATACAAGCTTCGATATACATCTTTCATAATTTCTTTTGCTTTTTCAGATTCATATCCAATTACAACTCTATCAGGATGAAAAAAATCATGAACTGCTTTTCCTTCTCTCAGAAACTCAGGATTAGAGATCACATTAAAATTTGTTTTACCTGATTTTTCGATAATCTTTTCTTTTATCCAGCGGTTTGTTCCGATGGGTACAGTACTTTTAGTGACAATTACTTTATAGTCGTTGAGGTTTTCTGCAATTGATTCAACAGCTGATTCAACATATGAAAGATCTGCTTCGCCATTTTCTTTTGGAGGAGTCCCTACACCTATGAAAATAACCTCACTCCTTTGAATGGCATTTGCAATATCTGTCGAAAAGGAAAGACGTCCTTCCCGAACATTTTTATCCATGATTTCTTTTAAACCGGGTTCATATATTGGAATTTGCCCGTGATTTAACATGTTTATTTTCGCTCTGTCTATATCAACACAGATTACTTTATTTCCAAAATCTGCAAGACCGACTCCAGTAACCAAACCAACATAACCGGTCCCTATAACAGCTATTTTTTTCCCCATTCTATTACCCCCATTTCTTACTGTCTAGGATTCCACGATGAAGGCCTTTCGCCTATTAAAAACCTGAATAGTGCTTTTAGTGAAGCTATATTAAGAATATAAAAATAAGCGAAATATCGTACAAGCTTTCCTTTAATTAAATTCTTTTTTATCATCACGTATGTAATTACCAGTAATAAAAACAAAGACATAAGAAAAACAGAAAAATCAACAAGACTTTCTTCAAAGAGAAGACCAGCTATTCCAATTATTCCGCACATAGTATAAAACGGCAGCATCCATCTAAGAAATTTTCTAATAAAGCTATGAAACAACAAGCCTTTTCTTTGTAAAAGTCCATTTTTTAAAAGATAATGATATCCAACAAGGCTTCTTAAAATGATCCTTTCTTTTCTTCGCATTTCTTTAATAATAGAATTATTTGCTTCTTCGATACCAAAGGCTTCTTCTTCAAATAGATTGAAATATCCATTTATAAGTTGCATACTTGGTTCGACAAAGTCGCTAATAACATACGGAGGTAAAGGTATATATTTATTTGCTCGTATTGCATAAAGTGCTCCATAAGAGCCTAAGACCATTCCGAATCTTGATTCTGCTTTTCTTAATACAGCATCAAACTTATTATAAGCATACTCAGTATTGCGATCTCCAAATTTACTGCTATAAATTAAATTTCCAGATACACCAGCTACTTTTTCATTTTGAAAATGTCTGACGAGTTTTTTTATCGCAAGTTTGCTGAGCATTGTATTTGCATCGCTAAACACCAAAATATCGCCATTAGCTTGAGCAACTGCAATGTTTTGGGCTTCAGTTTTTCCAACATTCTTTTCTAAAATTATTGTTTTGATAATTCCGGAATATTTAGTAAGAATTTTCGCAGTATTATCTGTTGAACCGTCAGATACGAAAATATATTCAATTTTATCTTTAGGATAATCTAGATTAAGCGAATTGTTTATTTTATGCTCGATAACATCCTCCTCGTTCTTGGCAGTTACAATCAGGGTTACGGAAGGAAGATCTTTTTCCAGTTGATCATTTATTGAATGAGCGTGATTTCTTTTATACTTGGATATTAATAGAATTAGAAATGGATACCCTATAAACACAAATCCAAAAAGCCCAAATGAAAAAAATATAAAAATTAAAAATACATTATGCAATTTTACTTAGCCCCTTTCTTGAAAACAACTGTTTCAAATGTTCTAAGAATTATCTGAAGATCGAGCAAGAACGATCTGTTTTTTATGTAGTAAAGGTCATAACTTAGTTTTTTTGCCTGTTCTTCTATTGTCGCGGCGTATTTATAATTCGTTTGAGCCCAACCAGTGAGTCCAGGTTTTAGTTTATGGCGGTAGTTATAGTATGGTAGAACTTCTGCCAATTCTTTGGCAAATTCAGGTTGTTCTGGTCTTGGACCAACGAAAGACATCTTTCCTATCAATATATCATAAAATTGCGGGATTTCATCCAATCTGATCGGTCTCATTAATTTTCCGATTTTTGTTACGTTATTCTCCTGTTGGGTAGCGTATTTAGCTCCGGTTGATTCCGCATCTTTTTTCATTGACCTGAATTTATGCATGATGAAATTATTGCCATTAAGACCAACGCGTATTTGCTTAAAAACGATGGGTAATCCATCATCTAAAAGTATTGATAGATATATTACCAAATACACTGGAGAAAGAATAATCATAGCTATTATTGAAATGAATAGGTCTAAAACTCTTTTTGAGGGAGTTTCTCTCACTGAACTGAATTGAATTTCATAATACTCCTTGAACTTATCTATCAGTTCGATGGGGATTCTTTTCAGGGTTTGCTCGACTATTAGGGGAAGGAACTCTACTGACTTGCCCTGTGAATCTGCTTTTTCGAGAATGGATTCCACGGATCTGGAGAGTTTTTGATCTGCAACGAGGATAGCATCGAAGATATTTGTTGTGATTGCCTGTTCAAGAGCCATTGGAGATGGGTTCATGTAGCCGATGATTTGTATTTTTCCCATCGATGCTCTTTCAACTTCCCGCAATATCTCTCCTATTTCGCTTTCTTTACCGACGACCAGGTATTTTTTCGGTGGGAAGTTCTTCAATGCTCTTTTCAGAATTAGGCTACTGAGAATTGGAAATGGTAAAACCGCTAAAATCATGGTTATCAAGAAGACCGGATGGCTTATTCTCGGACGGAAGAAGAGTATGACCAGCAAGGCAAAGAGGGAACCCAGAAGAGTTCCAGAAAAGAAAGCCACGAAACTGGCATTAAGAGAGGTTATCGTGGAATTATCAAATCCCCGGAAAGCGTAGATTCCGAGGATTATCGCAAAATCAAGAATAAGAGCTTGCAATATAAGAACAAAATTCCAGTCTTGAATAAAAACCAACTGGATGAGAAAAGTAAGTATTAAGAATCCTGAAACTAGCGAATATTTTATGTATCTTAATCTGTGCAATTTATCCCCCCTAAGAGGTTTGTGTTGACAAACAACTGCTAAAATTTGGTGTGGAAAAACAACCATTATTCCCATTTATAGAGCGATTCAGGAGCCTATTACTAATTATATAATTAAATCGAGTGTATAGTCAATAATTCAACAGATTCTTGGTTGTAAAGATTTATTTGATAATTACATATTAAGATTTGTTGATAAATTATATAACCAAGGTGAGGGTTGAGGCAAGGGTTGGGGAGAGTTCTTTTGGAAAAATTGTTACGACTGGCTTCGCCAGTGGTGCGAACTCCTGCGGAGTTGACTAGAACTGCTTCGCAGTTGTTGCGATCGACTTCGTCGATGATGTTCGCCTGCGGCGTTTTTTTTAGTTTAATACGCATTTTTTTCAATAATCCACCCCTTATCCCGATCTAATTTTACTAGCATTATGTTTTGCGTTATTTCGAAATTGTTTTTGAACCCTTGTTTTTGAGACTAATATGTAGCACGATGGTTTTACACCGAGTGCCTTTTCTTTTTTATAGAGTGTATTCAAATCGCTTTGGGTGATATTTCTATTTCTCCATTTACATTCACCAATAAACCACTGGTCTCTCTTTTTTCCTATGATATCGATCTCCAGGTCGTTCTCCCAAAACCTTCCAATTCTGTCAAATCCCAGTGTGCTTGACAGAAAGATCCTGGCTTCTTTTTCGAATTGGAAGGAGACAAATTGTTCAAAATTCTTTTCAAGTTGTTCGATTACCGGCTCAATCTGCCCGAATTCAAGGTATTGAAGGTAAGGAAAAACAAAGCGATACCAGAACCTGAAAAGCGGATCAGAAATTACGTAAATTCCTTTTCTCGTTCTGATGGGGTTCTTTATGGTAACCGGTATTTCTTTTTGAACTATGTTTAACGTTATGAGGTTATGCAGGTATGGCTGAATCTTTCTTGAATCTGAAAAGCCTATTTTGCTGGCAATATCTCCAGGGCGATTGTAGCCAAAGGCGAGTGCTTCAAGTATGCTTTGATATATCTTTGGCTCCCTTAGCTCTTGGGATAGTATGAAAAGGGGTTCTTCTTTGAGTGGTGCACTTGAGCTCAGAAATAGGTCAATGATATTTTGAGAAATGCTCTTTTTTGTGTCGAAAAGGTTCAAATATTGTGGGACCCCACCAGTGATTGCATATGCTTTCATCAGGTTGTGGAAGTCGTAATCAGGCAAGAAATCATGGGAATGCTCAAATTTCACCGGATTGAGTTTCATATATCCGGTTTTTCTGCCGAACACGGGGCTTTTATAAGCAAGCAATTTTTCCATAAAGCTCATGCTTGAACTACAAAGGATCAGCTTTATCTTTGATTCTTCATGATCAACAAGCATTTGAATAATCGAAGGCAATTCGGGGGAGGCTTCAACCAGATACTGAAATTCGTCAAGAACGAGATAAATATTTTCATCCTTCGCTTTTTGGAAGACAAATCTCAAAGCATCTTCCCAGCTTTTGAATGTAGCACCGTGAAGATTGAACAACCGGGCCACTTCATTTGAAAAAGCATCCAGAAGAGTTGAGCCCGTAACCTGTCTTCCGACAAAGAAAATACCTTTTTTCCCATATACTGCTTTTTTCAAGAGGGCAGTTTTTCCTACTCTTCTTCTGCCATAAAGTATAAAGAATTCAAGATTATCCGAATTGAGGTACTTCTTTAATGTATTGAGTTCCTCTATCCTGTTGTAAAACAATGCCCTCACCTCATGCTAATTATGAATAGACTAATTTAGATTATACTATATAATTTGATTTTTTCAAAATTGGAGAATCGAGAGGGCTGCATTGCAGCGATAAAAGCCGAGAATCCGAGATCCGAGAACCGAGAGAGCCGCTGTGCGGCGGAAAGCAGCTACGCTACTGAAGTGCTGAGGTGTGCTAAGGAGGCTGTGCGCTGCGGGGCAGCGGCTATGAGGAGCTTCGTCCAGGATAATTACGACGTTGGATAAATCTGAAAGCTGATTAGACATGGTTTTTGGTATAATATGGGTGCTAAGTAACTTAACCCCTACTAAGCAACTTAGTACCCATTAAATATAAGGGAGGTTTTGCCAATGCTGTTCTCAATTGAGCCAAAACACTCATTGAAAGATCTATTCAACAGGGATAAAGAGATAAGAGTATTTCAGAAAGCGTTGCAAAGTGAAAGGTTAATCATTCTCGACGGACTGAGAAGGATTGGAAAGACTTCACTTCTCAAAGCTGTGCTCGACGAATTTGATGGGTATTATGTTTTTACAGATTGCAGAGCTTATTTTCGTAACAACCTAATTGATGTCGAAGCGTTTGATAAGGCACTAATTAAAGGGATCGAAAAGACCCTTAAATTAGGAAAATTGAAGAAGATCTTGAAATCGATATCTGGGCTTTCTTTTGGAGGTTTTGGAATATCTATAGAAGGTAAAGGGCAGGAAACTAGTTTAGCTGAAGTGTTGAAAAATATAGATGAAGCGGTCAAAGGAAAGAGGTTCATTCTTGCATTTGATGAAGCACAGAATTTGCGCTTTTATAGAAAGGGCGGGAAGGATTTGCTTAATCTTTTTGCCTATACATACGACAATTTGAGGAATTTCGTTATTGTTCTTACAGGTTCTGAAATAGGTTTACTACACGATTTTCTGGGAATAGATGATCCAGATGCACCCTTATTCGGAAGATATTTGAGTGAGATAAGGTTGCAGAGATTTTCTCAAGATAAATCCCTTGAGTTTCTAAGGAAAGGATTTGAAGAATTGGCTATTGATGTCTCTGAAAAAGTGCTGGAAAGAGTAGTTGATGAACTCGATGGCATTGTTGGGTATTTATCCATGTACGGTTATATCTACTACAAAGGCAATCAAGTGGATGCCCTGGAAAGAACTAAAGAGCAGGCAAAAAAGCTGGTAGCAAAAGAATTGGGTGCGCTTATTAAAAGGTCAATGAATTATGGTTATGTTCTCAAGGCTGTTTCTTTGCATATAAACAGATTCAGTCAGATAAGAACCTATATTGAGAATAATTTTGGAAGCATTTCAGACCCAACGTTGAGCAAGATTCTGAATACACTCGTCAAACAGAGTTTTTTGGAGCAAGAGTATGTTGATGGAGTAAAACGTTATTCAATTCCAGATCCCGTGGTGGAATATGTTTGCAGAGAGATGAAAGTGAAATGAGGGAGTGGATATGGAACGAGGTTTGTAGACGCTGGCAATTGATAATACGACGTTTGCAAGGCTGTCAGTTGGTGGAGCGACGCTCGAAGACGGAGGCTTGAATGCCGAAGTGCTGGACTACGTCCAGGAGGCTCACGACGTTGACGCTCACGAGGTTGAGGCTTGCAGACGCTGATGAAATCCGAGAATCCGAGAATCCGAGAGTCCGAGAAAAAACAAGACGCTCGCGAGGCTGTCAGCTGATGGAGCGACGCTCGAAGACTGAGGCTTGAATGCCGAAGTGCTGAGCTGCGCTCAGGAGGCTCACGACGTTGACGCTCACGAGGTTGAGGCTTGCAAACGCTGTTAAGTTCTTTTGTTTCGTAAATAGTTAAGAAATCCTCCTAGCTTTTGCCTGACTATTTCGGTTTTTGAAATTAGGTCAGTATAGTCTTCGGGGGTTAGATAGCCTATTCTTTTTGCAAGTTTGATCTGGGTTGATAATTCGTTTAGTGAACCTCGGGCAACATAAAGAAAATGGATAAAGTCTTTTGTTGTCCTTCTTCCTTTGCCTTCTGCTATGTTTGAGGGAATGGATACAGCGGCGCGGCGCATTTGGTCGGCAAGGCTATACATTTTGTGTTTCGGGAATTTGTCTGTTATTTCATATACTTTGGCTGCTAGGTCCATTGAATGTTGCCAGACTTTAAGTTTTTCGACGTCCATGAGTTGTCCTCCTGTTCTTCCAGAAGTTCTATTGCTTTTTTGAAATAAAAAAGTGCTTCTGGACTGATTTTTTTGAGTTTGTTTAGTGAATTAAATGGTGAGATAGAAATAATTTGATCTTTCAGGTTTTCTTCTAGGTTTAAATGTACCTTTTCATTGACTCCGGTGAGTAGAGAAGCTGATAGACAGGCTGCTTTTGAGGCGTCAATATAGAATTTGTTTTGTGGGTAAGAATTGCCAATTATATGCGAGGAAACTTTGCTTCTGCCTCTATCGAGTTCTTTGTAACGTTCTGATTGTATTTTTCCTCTTGCACCAATGATTATTGTTGTTTGAAAAACATCATGAAGAACTTTATCGGTAGTTAGATCTTTTCGTTTACGGTAAGAGATTTCCGCTGAGGCGATTCGATTAATAGTTGATTTTACCGTATGTAGGTTCTTATAATACTCAAATAAAGTAGCAATATCGAATAGCTGTTTGACTATTTCCATTTCTTTTCCTTTGCCATATGGAATTCCGATGGTGTTCGGGGCAAATGCTGTAAGTTTATCTCCTAGTAGAGCATCAATCGAAGGAACTTTTACAGATACAGTTGGTTCAGAACTCATGAAAATAGGATTTTCTATCTTAACTTCAACTAGCTCTGAATAAAGTACCTCTTCAAACAGGATATCGAGTAACACATATGCATTTTTCTGACTTTTATTTACAGGTGAATAAAAGAATTTGTAGTGCTTTACTGGATAATCCGCGTGGTGATTTCTTTTGTCTTCAACGAAGTTAGTAAAGCAACCGGATTCAATTATTCTTTGGAAAGCACTATTGAGTTTTGTCCCAGGTTTAACTACGATGTCGACATCTATAGAGAGACGCCTGAATTTTTGAAGTAGTAAAATCATGGATGTTCCGCCTTTGAATACAAGGTCCACGCCTTCTATTACTAATAGTTCCAAAAGTTGTAGTGCTTTGATTGCTTTTTCCAGGAGGATTGGATCGCAAGATAGTTCAACACGTTTTTGCTCAAGCCATTCTTCTGTTAAATTGTCATTGCTTATCACTCTGATTCAAACTCCTTCCGTTCAACGAATAATTTTTTCTTTTTTTAGATACTCGTCTAAGCGCTCTGCGTGATTTCTTCTTTTTGCATATCGTTTGAGTGTGCTCAAATTTATCGTATAGGAGGCAAAAGCATTATGGAATATTTCGGTTGATTCTGCTCCTTTGTATGGAAGAAATATAGGATCTCCAACAAACAAATCCACAAGGAGTTTTTCTAATTTAGGTGTAACAACTCCCTGAGTTTTTTGTATAGGTGATTCAGAAATCAGTTTCTTTACAACGATACTCGATCGATAACTTGATATGTAAAGCTCAACATCTTTTTTTGAAGGCTTAAATATAACAGGCATTCGTGAACGGATTTCTTCTATAAGTGCATCAAAAATAGCTCTTTCTGTTTCTTTTTCTGATTCTACTACAATAATTTTTCTCGTGACCTGGTGAATGCTGAACTCATTTAACCAATTAACTTCCCAAATGCATAATTTAGTATAAGGAAACCTTTTCTGCAGCTTTGAATAAAGATCCTTTAGTTCAACACTGATTTTGGGCGAATACTCAGGTTTAGTTTTTAGTGTGTAAAGACCGCGTCCAATATTGGCCAGGACGCCCTTCTTCTTTAGTATATGGATCCGTGTCCTGATTGTTTCAGGAATAGGTTTTTCGTTAGGAATTGTCAAATATGGCGTTAGTTCCTTTGTTGTTTTTGGTGAAGAGCTCTTAAGAAAAGCGATCAATTTCTTTTCAGCATGCTTTTCAATCCATCTATTTCTTGTCATTTTAATCACCACCCAATTTAAAACAATCGGCAATTTTTAATATTATTGCCGTTTGTTTTCATTATAACACATGTATGTGGTCAAGTGAACTATCTCTTTAGAGGCTTGAAATCAGCTTCGCTGATTGACACTGGGAATCGCAGTTGGCGATTGGTGCTAAGCGGAACTTCGTTTCGAAGGCTTCTTTGCAGCGGGTAAGCCCGGCTTCGTTGGGGGTGAGCCTAGAGCTTCGCTGTGAAGTGCTGGACTACGTCCAGGAGGCTCACGACGTTGACGCTCACGAGGTTGAGGCTTGCGGACGCTGATGAAATCCGAGAATCCGAGAATCCGAGAGTCCGAGAAAAAACAAGACGCTCGCGAGGCTGTCAGCTGGTGGAGCGACGCTCGAAGACTGAGGCTTGCGGACGCTGATGAAAAGCTGAGAATCGAGATAGCCGCTGCGCGGCGCTCCGAATCCCTTCGGGATTGTTACGACCGGCTGCGCCGGTGTTACGAACTCCTGCGGAGTTGTCTCGGTGTGCCCGGCATGACATACAACTATAGGGTGAAAGTCCCGAATGCGGGGAGCGAAATAAGCATTAGCTGAGGGCAAGGGTGTCACTGGTAACGGTGAATCTGAAGGAAGCCTAAGGCAAAATCCGGAACTGAACGAAAGTGAACCAGTGTTGGCCGGTAGAGTGGGTAACCTTGCCGAGAATGGGTAAGCCCGAGCTCCAACTCTACAGGTTTGGATGGCAGGATTCGGATGAAAGCTGTATGTCTTACCCGGGGAAGTCCTCACTCGTCCAAAATGGGTAAGCCGGAACAAGGGGAGACCCAAGGACCGGTGAAGCGGAGGAGGATGGCAGATGAACCGTAGTAGTGTTGAACCTCTCTGAAAGGAGAAGGGACTATCGCCTTGAGCGATGGGGTAACAGGAACCGAAAGGGCCTGTTACTTGCGAAGGGGGGAAGGATTGAGGAAAT
>NZ_JGCK01000004.1:0-9746 GCF_001639905.1 Kosmotoga sp. DU53
CTTGCGACGCTGTCAGTTAATAAAGCGACACGAACCGCATGCGGTTGACACGAACTCCTTCGGAGTTGTTCCGAACCACTTCGTGGTTGTCTCGAACCGCTTCGCAGTTGGCATGCGCCTGCGGCGGAAAGAGCTGGACTACGTCCAGGACGCTTGCAGAGGCAGTCAACTGGTGGAGCGACGCTCACGAGGTTGAGGCTTGCGGACGCTGAATAAAGGACGAGAATCCGAGAATCCGAGAGGGCCGCTGTGCGGCTGGTGAGCACGCTGCGCGTGGGTAAGCTCTGCTACGCTGGGGGTAAGCCCAGCTGCGCCATTAGTAAACCTCGAAAAACAGGTACAGTCCACTGAGGTACAGTCCCTGTTTTTCGAGCTGTGAGCACTCCTTTGGAGTGGGCGTAAACTGCTTCGCAGTGGAAGTGCTGACGACCGAGGCTCACGACGTTGTCAGTTGATGGAGCGACGCTCACGAGGTTGAGGCTTGCGACGCTGTCAGTTAATAAAGCGACACGAACCGCATGCGGTTGACACGAACTCCTTCGGAGTTGTTCCGAACCACTTCGTGGTTGTCTCGAACCGCTTCGCAGTTGACTAGGAGAGATCCTGAGTCAAGTTCAGGATGACAAGTCGGCTCAAGAATCAAGAATCTGAGAAGATGAAAATAAGCGAAGAAGAGCCTCCCATAATGGGAGGCTCTTTTCTTTCACATATCATGCAGTTTTCCACAAAGTGCGGTTTAGCCAGGAAACAACTATATCAATTGCAACATCCAGAATTTCATCGAAAAGCTTTTGGTCGATTTTCCATTCTTCTTCTGGAAGAATGCTGTAAACAAGTCCTTTTAGTTCCCTTTTCTTTTTGTCTCCTTCTCCCGG
The DNA here is from genome assembly GCF_001639905.1 of Kosmotoga sp. DU53. NCBI lineage: Bacteria > Thermotogati > Thermotogota > Thermotogae > Kosmotogales > Kosmotogaceae > Kosmotoga > Kosmotoga sp. DU53. Next base: position 876 of record NZ_JGCK01000004.1, read on the forward strand.
CCTTTCGATAAGACATGCACCCATGGAAAGGACACCGGTCAGGGTCTTTAAGAATCTCATTTCGCACCTCCTTAAATAAAGCGGGGCTGACTGCCCCGCTGTGATGATGAGCTTGTTTAGATGAGGTTGAACAGCTCGTTGCTTGTTCTGTCTATAATGCTTGCGTAGTCAGTTACGTAGTTTGACGGTATCACTTTGAGAGCAACGAGATTGTCCATAACCGCCTGCACTTCCGTCTGTGTCAAATCAGTTCTTGGACTTCTGAGAACTATTCCTTTCGATTTTCCCTGTGCCGCATCGTACCATCTCATGTTTAAAGTCTGCATTCGAACACCTCCTTGTTAGTTGGTAGTTGCCAGTTTCTAGTTGTTAGTTGATAGTTCCTGGTTGTTGGTTAATTTAATAGTCCTCAATTGTTAGCTGAAGTAACCTTTCAGTTGATAATTCTTAGTTGATAGTTGTTACTGTTCAATCAATTAAGTGATAGGACCAAGGTTGTTGGTTACTATGAGTCTGATCTCCACGATAGAGTAGGTTGTCAGAGAAGCGAGATTATATGCTGCGTCGTATGCTTCCTGTTCTGTTACGTCACTTTCAACTGGAAGGGATTGTCTGTAAAGAACCGCTTTTCCTTCTTCATCCACTACTCCGGTATCCCATACGATCTGCAACCTTTTCTCCGTAAGAAGATTAATAACGGTATCACCAAATGCCATGTTTCTTCACTCCTTTCGATTTTTGGTCTTTGTGCGGCCGCACGGTTAGATGATACTATGGTGTAATTAATAATACCTACTGGTAAATTTCAAAACGATTGTTCCAGGGATATACAATCAAAAGTGAGACCGGGTCGGAGCTTCCGAGATTGTTACCTCGTGAATTACCAGGAGCTGTTACTTTATATCACAGAAAAAAGATGTTCGAAATTTATACACCAGTTGTCAAATCAACGGTTTTTTGTGATAAATTATTGTAGTGTACAGATGGATACTTCCTTTTCAGGACGTTCGAGAACCGAGAGTCAGAGATGGTCGCTGCGCGACCGAGGCTCACGACGTTGTCAGTTGATGGAGCGACGCTCACGAGGTTGAGGCTTGCAGACGCTGAATAAAAGACGAGAATCCGAGAATCCGAGATGGTCGCTGCGCGACCGAGGCTCACGACGTTGTCAGTTGATGGAGCGACGCTCACGAGGTTGAGGCTTGCAGACGCTGTCAGTTAATAAAGCGACACGAACCGCAAGCGGTTGACACGAACTCCTTCGGAGTTGTCCCGAACCACTTCGTGGTTGTCTCGAACCGCTTCGCAGTTGGCATGCGCCTGCGGCGGAAAGAGCTGGACTACGTCCAGGACGCTTGCAGAGGCAGTCAACTGGTGGAGCGACGCTTGCGAGGCTGAGGCTTGCAGACGCTGAATAAAAGACGAGAATCCGAGAGGGCGAGAATCCGAGAGGGCCGCTGTGCGGCTGGTGAGCACGCTGCGCGTGGGTAAGCCCTGCTACGCTTTAGGTACGAATCCCTTCGGGATTGTAACGAACTCCTTCGGAGTTGTTCCGAACCACTACGTGGTTGTCTCGAACCGCAAGCGGTTGACACGAACTCCTGGTAAGAATCGAGATCCGAGAGTCCGAGAAAAAACAAGACGCTTGCAGAGGCTGTCAGCTGGTGGAGCGACGTTCGAAGACTGAGGCTTGCGACGCAGTCAGCTGATGGTGCGATGTTCGAAGACAGTAGAATAAAAAGCGGGATTGGATGTTGGATACTGGATCTTAGATGAAGAGCGGGTTTTGGATCCGGTGTTTAGGGTAGAGGATAAAATGGAGGTAAAAATGATGAAACTTAAGGAAATCAGGATTAAAAGGGGAATGACTCAGGAAGAACTTGCTGAAAAAGCGAAGATAAGCCGTGCCACCCTTTCAAAGATTGAGAACGGCAAGGTAAAACTAACTGATTTTTTTCTTGCAGATACAATAGCAGCAATTCTTGGAGTTCCTGTTGAAGTTCTTGTCCCGGAATTCCTTGAAAAGCGTCATTCACCACTTTTTAGAAAGGAAGATGCCAAATTATGAATCTGCTGGTTTATTCGAGATTGCAATTTTCATTGACCCAGAAGGAACTGGGGAGGTTAATCGGAAAGGATAGTAAGTATATATCTGCTGTGGAGCGTGAGAGAATAAAACCTCCCTTTTATGTTTCTGACAATATAGCTTATGTTCTAAAAATGCCGGTAGAGGTGCTGTTCCCGAATTACGTGAGGAGATCGCGCCTTCCAAACTGGAAAGAATTAATGTATTTAAGATCCCTTGGTTATAATATAGAGGTTTATCGGGAATTGGTAAGCACGCTAACGCAGGGATAAGCATGGCGAGGCCCACAAAAATAGTGACAAGCACGTGTGTCCAGAAAAGGCAAGTGCATTCAGTGAGGGATATGTGTTACGGGGATTTTCACGCTTATAGATGTAACAGTGAAAAACGAAATCGTGATGGTGACATACATCAACCAGTTAAGAGATAGGTTCAAAAAATAGGGGCGGTTAATACCGCTCTTTTTCTTTGTCCATAAAGTCTCTGTAAAGTTCCATAGCTTTTAAGGTAATTTCACCGGGAGCCTTGAATTCTCTGTCGTCTATTCTTCGCACTGGCATCACCATGGAAACGGTACTTACCAGGAAGACTTCATCAGCACTAAGGAATTCCTCCAGATATACTCTTCTTTCCACCACTTCTATTCCACTTTCTTTGAGGAGTTTGATGACCTTGCTTCTGGTAATTCCGGGAAGTATGTTATCTATTTCAGGGGTTATCACAGTACAATTTTTTACCAGGAAGTAGTTTGAGCTGCCTCCTTCGGTTATATACTTTCCTTTTGAATTCTCTCTGTACATGAGTGCTTCATAACCTCCACGTTCATAGGCAAAGTTCTTTGCCATCACGTTTGGAAGGAGGTTTATGGTCTTATGCTCACAGAGTTTGTGGCGTAGATCCGGAAAGCTGAAGACCGCGGCACCCCTTTTCCAGTTTTCAGGATTGATCTCACGCAGGGGAATAGCGAGCATGAAAAATGTGGTTTGTGTGCTTCTCGGTGGGTATCTATGCTCACGGTTTGTATCAACACCACGGGTCAGTTCTATGTACAGCTCGCCATCATTTATACGGTTAAGAGAGATCAATTCGTGGGCTCTGTTTTTTATTTCATCAAGTGAATAGGGAAAGGGAATGCCAAAAAAGGACGCACTGCTTTTCATTCGCAATAGATGGTCTTCGAAGAAAAAGATATGCCCATCTTTTACTCTGAGGACTTCGAAGAGCCCATCGCCAAAGGTCAGGCCTCTGTTTTCAAGAGTTATTAGCTTTTCGTTTTTTTCAACAAATTTTCCATTCAAAAATGCTTTCATTGATTCTGACCACTTCCTTTCTGATTAAACCAGCCTGCTCTTTCCATAGCCCTCCTGGCAGCTACCGCGCTTTTCCCGTCCCCCCTGGCTACATTTACCGAAACACTTTCCCCAACGGTTTCAGAAATTTTTGCGACCTGCTCATGAGTAAAACCCGGACAAAGGATTATTGCGTTTCCTCCTCTGTCTGCAAAGTCTTTGCATATATCCAGAATCTTCGAAAATTCGCTGTGTTTTACGAGTACGACCTCAAGTTCCGCAAGTTCCGTTTTAACTAAAGCCTTATCTTTCTCTGGATTTGCATCTGGAGCACCTGAAAGAAACAGGCTTTTAAAAGGCATAAAAATTCCTCCTTCGGTGATACGCTATATAGTTTATACCTATGGCCGCCAGGAATTCAACTTTCAACTTTTTATTCTCTTATCCCTGGGTCTAAGGTAATGTCTGTGTCTATTTTTGATCGTTTTTCTGTCTTGTCGCTTTTCCCCATATTGAAGGTTGTTCCCAGGGCTAGGACTGTGGCAAGTTCCATAGGAAGTTTATACTTCGCCAGTTTTTCTACCGTTATTTTTACCGGATAGCTGATCCTTACAAATTCGTGTTTCAAAGAACCCTTGTTCACATTAACAATCAAATAGCAGGCCCTGGGGTCTCCATCTTTCGGGCGACCGACACTGCCAGCGTTGAAAATAAGCTTGCCGTTTATCCAGCGTACCATGGGCAAGTGGGTATGTCCGTTGACTATTACATCGGCTGATATTCCCTCCGTTATCTCCTTGAGTCGTTCCACAGGAGTATCTGGTTTTATGTACTCCAATAGATTATCCAGAGGACTTCCGTGCACCAGGAGGAATCGGACCTCTTCAGCCTCAAAATTCAGCTTATGCGGTAACGATTTAAGAAACTCCTTCGATTCCTGGGAAGTGTTGGCGATGGACCAGTTTAAGGTGATGTTGCCTACTTCCGTTTCGCGACCAGGGTTGTAGGCACAACCGCAGCTTTTCTTTTCGTGTGCAATAGCGTCATCATAGTTCCCCATCACTGTGGAGATACCCAGAACCTTGATCTTTTGAACAACCTTCTCCGGATCAGGTCCATATCCCCCAAGGTCTCCCAGGCAATATATCCGATCTACTTCCCGCCTTTTGATGTCTTCGAGCACCGCTTCCAGTGCTTCAAGATTTCCGTGTATATCAGAAATGAATGCAAGCTTCATGTTGACCTCCTTCAGTATCAGTGCCCTTCGATTATTTCAATGTTTTCATTATAACTAAAAAATTATCTGATTCTACCGCCAGTAAACCACTATAAGTATAAAATAAATGCTGCAAACATATGCATTTTCATCCAGAAGAAAGACAAAAATAGGGACAAAAAAGAGTCTGTCCCTATTTTTTATATTTTTTAAGGTCGGGATGACGAAAGAAATATTGGGGCAGATTCTTATCCAGAAGAGATGAGAACACCAAATTTCCACCATGCTATAATACGGTCGTGGTGAGAATATGTTAGCGGTTATAGGGTGCGCTTTTGCTTATCCAACTTTTATTAGCTTTGTATACACGCATAACATTAGACGAAACGTGTTTATGTAATTTGAAAGATGTTTACAACCACAAGAATTTATAGTAGCTAATAGGAGGGGTCACAATGAAAAAGAAGTTCGATCATGTGTACCAATTTAAAATTACGCTAAAGGGTATCAAACCACCAATTTGGCGACGAATACAGGTTCCAGAGACCTATACATTTTGGGATTTGCATGTTGCCATTCAAGACGCCATGGGATGGTTAGATTATCATCTACATGAATTCGAAATAATAAACCCTTCAACCGGACTAAAGGTGAATATAGGGATTCCAGATGAGGATTTTGGTCGTGATGTTCTTCCGGGTTGGAAACAAAAAATAGCTGATTATTTTTCAATGGAAAATCCAAAAGCAAATTACACCTATGATTTTGGCGATAATTGGGAACATAAGATAGAGCTGGAAAAGATTCTTCCTCGGGAAAAAGGGGTTACTTATCCAGTATGTATCAAAGGGAAAAGAGCATGTCCACCTGAAGATTGTGGAGGTGTCTGGGGATACGAAGAACTGCTGGAAGCTATAAAAGACCCCGCTCATGAGAGGCACGAAGAATTGTTGGAGTGGCTTGGTGAGGACTTTGACCCGGAGCATTTTGATGTAAATGAGGTCAGTTTTGACGATCCCAACAAACGTCTAAAAAACATTTTTTGATGGAAGGCTCACAATGCTTAACGCGACATATACATTACGCTTTGCTTTAGATATACATCATTTTTTCCCTCTTGTACACCGCCTCCGGAATTTGGCAAAGCTACCTGCTATTCATTAGAATAAAACCGGGAGGTGGTTATGGTGAGAAAACTGACTTTCCTTCTGATATTTGTCATTTTCTCGTCAATCTCCATCTGCCAGATTCCTTCTTTAAGCAACATACCACAGCTTTTCAAAGGAAAATATCCCATCCCAAGCTGGATAAAGCCCGGGCTTGTTACGGTTTATGAAATGGAAGGCGGGACGAGAACGCTACCGACGGGACAAGAAAGCAGTGCATTCTATGGAAAGGGATATGCAGTCTTTATCGTTACGCAGGTTGAAAACAACCTGATCTATGGATTGACGCTCTTCGCGTACGATTACCCCGGGATTATGGTTACTCCACCGAACCCCATGATACTGTACGGATCTATCTACGTCGATCCGAGAGATATTCAGGAAATACTTTCTCAAAGGGAAGAATACGAAAGACAGGGCATTATCGTCAAGGGTGGACAATATGGTGAAGGCATCAGATGGGTTAACATCACCTACAAAAGTACGTCATACACGATCTTTATTTCTGAAGATGGAAAAGCTCAAAAGTTCTTATTCTCGGAAAAACAGGAAAATGGTAGTTCTGTTATAAATATGCAACTTATGGGTCTTTTCTACACAAACTGTCCTGAGATCGAAGATTTTCCAGAGGCTGCACGTGAAAATCACTCATATGAAATATACAGCTATGATCCATTCTACACAGGGCTTACCACTCCCGCCGGAAGGGAAACCATAGAATTTCAAAACATTCAAAAGCCGATCGCCAGCTACAGATTATCTTACTACACTGCGGACATGATGGTTCCGATCTCACAGACGATAAACGGTTTGCCATTGCTTGGACCGCACTACATCCATCCAGAGCTTTTGAATAAAGACACCATCCTTGAAATACCTGAGATAAATCTCAGCTGGGTAAACGAGGGCGAAGATGGAGAGATCGACTCGATCATATACTTCAATGGCCAAGAATCTTTGAGAATAAACTGTGATCAAAGGGGACTCGTCACCAGGATGCAATATCCATTTTCTGGATTTATTATTATCACACAACTGGAAAGGTAAAGGAATATCATACCCTTCACTTTTCTCCAATCCATAATTCCATATTCAAAGATAAGCGATGTTGTAAGAAATTGGAAATACATTCAGTAATTCAGTAAAATAATGACAGGCACTTTTTTCCACGTACATACTTTTGACTCATATAGCTTATCATCGATAAAAAAACTGGACAATAACAGTGATAGCCATTAATGTTTTGAAAGGGGGAGGGGAAAGATGCCTAAATTCATAGATTTGACGAGAATTATAGAAGATGGAATGGCCGTATATCCCGGTGATGACGAGACGATTCTGCGGCAGTCAAGACAGCTCGACAAAGACGGTTACAACAATCACAGGCTTGAAATAAGTATGCACAGTGGTACACATATCGATGGCCCCATGCACATGACAAATTGCGAAAAACTCATTCTGGATTTCCCGTTAGAAACCTTGATCGGTGAAGGTGTTGTACTGGATGTCAGAGATCAAGAGGTAATAGAACTTAAAGAAGAATACAAGTCAGCTATAAAGGAAGGAAGCATCCTTCTTCTCTATACGGGACGCGACAAAATATTCGGCACAAAAGAATATTTCTTAAATAACCCTGTTGTTTCAAAGGAATTCGCAGAATTTCTCGTGGAAAGAAGGATCAAAATATTGGGGCTTGACTCATCCTCTCCAGACAGGTATCCTTTCGAAATTCACAAAATACTGTTTGCGGGTGGCGTACTCATTGCTGAAAACCTCACGAATCTCGACAAACTGCTTTGCGTAGATACTTTTGAAGTGATAGCCCTTCCACTCAGAATAAAGGCCGATTCCTCTATCGCCAGAGTGATTGCCCGTGTGATGGGGTAGGATAAAAACGCGACAGACTCTTCTGTAGGATATTTATGAGGAAACCCCGGATTTTCGCGGGCTGGTAGTTATTAGATATGGAGGATTTTTATGTCAAAGGTAATGATGATGTAGAATGGTAAATGAGGTGTTGGAGAACCAAGGCTTTTTATTTTAATACCTGCTACGGAGGGGAAAATATGGATTATGAGGCTTTGTTTAAGGTCACTTATGGCATGTACGTGATTACTTCGAAGACGAATGAGAAGAAAAACGGGCAGATTGCTAATGTTGTGTTCCAGGTTGTAGCTGAACCGCCAACAATAGCGATCTGCATAAATAAACAGAACTTAACCCATGACTTCATCCAAGAAAGCAGAGTATTTGGAGTGTCAGTTCTATCCCAGGATACCCCATTAAAACTAATAGGACACTTTGGATTTAGGTCCGGAAGAGAGTTAGACAAGTTCAAAGAAATAAATCACAAAATAGGGGTAACCGGTGTCCCGTTGTTGGAAGACTACTGCATAGCGAACTTAGAAGCGAAAGTGGTAAACGTAGTTGATGTTGGAACCCATGTGCTTTATATTGGAGAAATCGTTAATGCGGAAGTTGTCGATGAAAAAGAACCCATGACATATGCCTATTATCATGAAATTAAGGGAGGAAGATCCCCGAAGACTGCTCCGACATATGCAGACGGAGGCTCACAACGTTGAGGCTTGCGGAGGCTGGCATTTGATAATACGACGCTTGCAGAGGCTATCAGCTGGTAGAGCGACGTTCGAAGACTGAGGCTTGCGGACGCTGATGAAATCCGAGAACCGAGAATCGAGAACCGGTAAGCACGCTAGCGCGTGGGTAAGCCCTGCTACGCTGCGAAGTGCTGGACTACGTCCAGGACGCTTGCAGAGGCTGTCAGCTGGTGGAGCGACGCTCACGAGGTTGAGGCTTGCGACGCTGTCAGTTAATAAAGCGACACGAACCGCAAGCGGTTGACACGAACTCCTTCGGAGTTGACCCGAACTGCTGCGCAGTTGATGTGCGCCTGCGGGGAAAGCAGCTACGCTACTGAAGTGCTTGACTACGTCTTGAAAGCTTCAGACGCTGTCATTCTTTAGAAGTCAACGGATACCTGTCATTCTGGAGATGTTTAATCCAGAATCTTAATCCGCCACTGTCATTCTGGAAATCTTCTATCCAGAATCTGGCTTTTTTGATGATTAGATCCTGAATCAAGTTCAGGAT
>NZ_JGCK01000040.1:0-48169 GCF_001639905.1 Kosmotoga sp. DU53
ATTTCTTCCCGTTTTCCAAGCCTTCTTTGGCTCCTTCGAGAAACCTGTCACGCCATTTGTAATACTGAGCTTGTGAAATTCCATGTTCTCTGCAGATTTGAGAAACGCTCTTTTCTCGACGAAGCCCTTCCAGAATTATTGCCATCTTTTCTTCTGTCGAGAGTTTCTTTGCCATTATCTGCACCCCCTTGCCTTTATTTTATCTCTCTACTTTTTTCCTGTCCAATTCTTCAGGGGAGCAGTATAACACCTTATCTCAGGACCCCAATTATGTACGTATATTCTTCCGCTTTCTTTGTCCAGATAAACATCATCGGCTGAGTACCTTGTCCATGCCCTCCATACCACATCCCCATTCTCTGTGTCTAACGCATAAATATATCCCCCTGGCATCATCAATATCAACTTGTCATCATATATTTGCAATCTATTCCCAAATCCCCAGTTCACAGCGTAAACGCTGTTGTCATCAAAGAAATAACGTCTCTTCCACACTACTTCACCGGTATCTCTTTTCAATCTCAGAACAAGTCCAAACCATGTCGCTGCATATACACTATCTCCATATATAGACGGAACTGTATAAAAGTCATCTCTATATTTACTTTTTACCTCATACTTCCATACTATCTTTCCTGTCTCTATCTCTATCGCATAAAATGTCGGATTGTAATCATAAATGTCTTGGTAATCCATGCTGCCTATATACAACAAACCTCTTTCTTGGTCTATTACTGGATCAGTTGCTTTGGGCGCTATTATCCTTTCGCTTTTCCATATTTCTCTTCCATTTTCGCTATCAAGCTTTATTACTGTACTATACCCATCCCTCATATATTCGACTGCATACAAAAATCCATTGTGCAAAGCCATTCCATTATCCGGTGAGCCGTCTTCAAGTAAATATTCCCAGGTTATTTCACCTGTTCTTTTGTTCAAAGCTAATATTGCTGAGCTTGCTTCTTTCGATGCTACTCGAATAATATATATATTGTCTCCTCCAAGCTCTATGTCAAAAACCCTTTTATTATCCGATCTTATTCTTCTATCCCATAATAATTTTTTTCGATTTATATCAATAGCTGCTACTAGTTCTTCTCTTCCTCTTGTATAAACAACTCCAGTTTCTTCATCGTATATACATTCTGACGGATGCGTACAAAATGATATTTCAGGCTCAAATTTCAACTTCATATACAACTGCACGTAATTGTTTTCATGCGGCAGAAGCGAAGAACATGAAGAGGCCAGAAAGCATAAAATAATCACCACACTTATTATTACTACTTTTTTCATTTTTTTCTCCCTCCCAACCAAAGATGGGAACACTCCACCTTTTTTATCATTGTTGATTTCTTAAAATTTCGTCTATTATATCCATAAGTCTTTGTCCAACCTCCGTATCAGGATCAGTCTCTGTCAGATGATTCGCATCTGGTGCTGGTTTGGGTTCTATATATCTCGCTCCGGGTGATACAACATCCTCTGGAAATATCTGTGACGACACTGGTACTACCCCGTCACTTTCATTTGAACCCACTACCACATTGTCCCATGCAAATTGTATCCCATAATCGGGATTCAAATACCCTCCTCCTGCCACATATAGCGCTCCTATACAAAATCTGTGAATATTCCAAAAACTCGTTGCCATGTACCACGCCCCCGTTACCAAATACGATACACTCAATGTTTCACACATATTCTCTGTGAATTTCAAGTTTTCTCCAACTTCCGTACTATCTTGACTCATTGTTTCCAGCAACTCCGTTATCTTTTTCTGTTCCCCGTATATGGAGGCATAGTAAATGGTTCCTTCTTCCCCATTTGCAGGCAAATTGGTATCCGCTAAGCGTTCTAAAAATGTACTTCCTGGTATCATTTCCTTCATTGTGGTGGGTGTGTTCATCGACAAAATTGCCCCCAAAACCAATATAAACACTCCCAATCCTGCTGCTACTAACATTGCTGGGCTCACTCCCGAAACTAATAGACTGATTCCTGCGTTGATACGTAAAAATAGCAGCAACCAAGCAAGTGCCATCGCTATTATGACTCCAAGAGCAGCGGATCTCATTGCCGGTCCAAGTTCGTATGGGTCCACCGCTGGTGGTGTTACTATCGCTGCATCTGTTATTCCCAGGAAAATTGTCCATGTTAATTTATCCGCTATACTCGCTCCTGTGTGTGGTGTACCTATTGTTATCACCGCTTTAACGTTCGCTTCGCTTATGTCTTGCCTTATATACTCTCTCGATATCAGTCCTCCCATACTATGAGCTATTAGGATAGGCGTTTCCATTTGTTGTTGTTCTATATGTTGCTTCAACTGAACAGCTATACCTTCTATGCTTGGCATTGTCTGTGATAGTTTCAAATGTTGGTGTAGAACATCCAGCGGCTAATTCGTACTTGCTGCTCAGATATTCTGCAAGTTCATTCCATGTCTCACCTTCTGAGTTAAATCCATGAACAAATACCATTGGATATGGTATATATGATATTTCTTCATTTGACAATACCACTACTGCATATAAAATTATCGTTAGTATCATTATTAACCGCTTCATTTTTTCATCACCTTCAATCTCTTCGTCACAATTTTCATTGTATTTCTGAGCACAACTCCATGCGAGTGCCAGTTTATATTTATCTGTTTTGGGATATAGACTCCCGATCGATCTTCAAACAAAAAAGTGACATTCGTAAATATGTCCTTACCCCTGCGTATCTCCATACTTTTTGGTAAATTCAGTTTATCGTCTATAACCACTTTTTCATATATATTGTTTTCTTTGTTAAAACATTCGTACACACTGATACCTTCTTTGCTTTTCACAAGCTGATAATTATTCTGTTTAAGGAACTCCCTCATTTCAAGCAACCACCTATCCGGAAGATTTTTCTCAATATCTTTCAACGATTCTGGCAGATCCTCCATTTTGTGCTTATCAAGATTGATGAGTTTAACGCTTTGTTTCGTTATTTCCAGCATCCTTCGCTCACCATCTGAAAAATTTTCCGGTTGAAAATATACTCGCTTTATGTGTGGTTCCATCTCAACGGAGAAAAATTTCCTACTTATTGTGTGGTCATCATAGCTCGTTTGAACGAACACATCGTAATGCCATACGACTATCCTCGTTCTCACAAATTCTGAGGTAGAATACGCGGTTGGCATTCCGGGAGATTTCACTGCCTCAGTCTTTGCATCACGCTTCACAGTTGCTTCAGTTGGAGCCATATTCATACATGCTGTGATAAGTAAAAATATCATCGCAATCGAAACAAGGCACCATGTTTTTCTCATATTGCTCCCCCCTATTCTTCTCATGTATCTCGTACTCCCCTAACTTCTCCCAGTTTTCTTCCGCGGAATTTAACCAGAGCCGATTGTGGTAGAATGAGAAGTAAGTTAGCCGTCAACTGCTGGATTATCACAGGATTTGTGTTTTCTGTGTTAGCGTTTGCATCTGTTTCATCAGCAAACGTTATTGTTACTGTCAAAAACAACATTATTAATATCAGCAAAATCTTTATGAATTTTTTCACTATCTTCCCCCTCTTATTTGCAGGATAATACATCCCATGTGATTTTTCAAATTTTCAGGTTCTGTAATTCGCTTTTGTAGTAAGTTTCAGAACCTAAAATTGCTTGAAATCGTTACATTCGCATTTTTCCGTCATAACTGAAACAAGGGGTTGGAAAAGTGAAGAAACTGCCCGAACTGCTCATGCCTGTATTCAGATATGGTGCATTTGCAAAACCTTTAATAATTAAAATCATCAATTCCAATTTGTCAGATAATATAAGGTACACTGCGCTTTCTTTTGTACATACGTGGAAAGGTGACTATGACAAAGCGCTTTATTACACCCATAAGGCGCTTGATCTTTGTGGAAATAGCGGCATGCGCTATATGCTTCTTGCAAGGGAGCTGTCGTGCAAGGCAAGTCTCGGAAATAAAGATGAAAAGCTTTACCAATTTCTAAAAAGTAATTTGAATAAAATAAGCGGAAGAACACGAGAAGAAATAGAAGCAGTTATTTCAAACGTAGAAGCAAGATGGGGAATAGCAAAATTGAAGAGAAAAACAAGAATTTGGGGGAGTAAAAAGATATTACCTGCCCTTGCTTTTCTTCATCTTGGTCGTGCGCGGAGACTTGCTGAAGAAGGAAAACTTCCTCAGGGGGTTCATCATTACATTCAGGCATACAGGCTTTCAAAGAATATTCCTCATCCTTCAGGAATTACCAGTTCTCTTAACGGCCTTGCATGGAGAATAAGGGAAAAACATCCATTTTGGGCTCAGTCGATAGCGAGAAGAGCGGTGTATTATCTTGGTTATTACCGAGAGATTCCAGGCAATCTTTTTGGATGTCTTGACACGTTATTTGTGATTGAAAAAGCGATTAATTCATGTTCCATAGCGCAAACAGCGCGAGTAATTGCATCTCTGCCAGTACCAAAGAACTATGAAAAACTTTCAAGGGAAGCAGAAAAATTCATTCCCAATTACTATATCTCTATGTACGAAAATACGGAAGAATTGAGGAAATACCTCAAAACGCTGATAGGTCCATACAGAAAAGAAAACGTAAGTATAGCGGGCCTTTCGGCGATTTTCACGGGTAAGACAAAGGTGATAAGAGGAAATACGCTGAGGAAAATAATAGAAAGGATAACAGAAAGTAGAAATGTGGATATTACCAGAATGCCTTATCCTGTATACAACGAATTGGTAAAACATAGGATTGAAAAAAGCTTTGATGAAGCAGTTAAATATTTGGAAAAACTTCCGTTTTCAGAGAGGAAACGCCTTTTCTTTTCCACATTCATCGCACTTATTGACAGGGAGAAGTTTTACCTCTCAAGGAAAGATAAATTACTTGAAACGTATAAATCCCTCCGTGGTATAGATACATTCGCAAATCTTATGAGCAAAAGGTACGAAACAATGAATTTTGTGGTCGATATGGTAAAAGCTCATCCATACATAGAAGGAAGGAAAGCTGCGATACGCAAGGCTGTCGATAGAATGAGGATAGATGAGTTTATAAAACACTATGCGAAATTCAACGAGCACAACAGGAAACTGCTGGACAAATTTCTTCGAAACTACGGCAGGTATGATGGTATAAGGTTCGGGGTGAGGATAGATGGACCTGAGAGAGTGAGAGCATTTGCAAAGAGGTACAGATTGAAGATACAACCATGTTTTATTGCTTATTGGTGTGAAGAAGATGGAAGGACACGAAGAAAACTGGAAAGGATTTTGGAGATCATATAGTACCAACCGGAAATTTTCTTTGATCAACATCGATCAGAAATGTGAGAAATCGTCCCGCAGACCTTTATCCCTTCACCCAGAAATACAGACTAAAGAAAACCCCAAACCTCATCAATCAAGTACCCATAAAGGAAATTATCCAACAATACAAATGACGGAACGAATTAGACGTTACCTAACATACAGTTTGTGGTTTGCTCGCGCTTGCCCAAATGGTCTTCCCACTTTGCAAACAGTAGAACCGTTATATCGAGATTGTAATTACATAGGTGGTGGAGAAACCCGCTCCCTTCATAAACTCTGATATTAGAGACTCGATATCCGGGATTCAGAAATCAGGAAACTTGGAATAATTTCCGAAACACAAAAATAAAAGTTTGAAAACGCAGAATATCTTTGTCACACGCTTAACTTTTCCTCTTTTCTCTTTCGGTCATTTTTCCCATTAGCTTACCAATCGCATGAGGAAATCTGCGCGCAAAGAACAGATAGATGCGTGTTTGAAGATTTGGTGTTATCACCCATTTGGTAGATAGAATTTTCTTAGCAAGCGCACGTCCGACATCTGACGGGTCAGCCATTACTTGTGAAGGAATTCCGAGTGGTGATGCTGATTTGGTGTTTGTTAAAGGTGGATGCATGACCGTAATGCTGATACCGTATTGGGCAAATTCATACGATAGGGTTAGTGTTAATGCTTCAATGGCTCCTTTTGTGGAAGAATATCCGTAGATTCCCGGAAAGCCTGTTATCCCAACCCCTGAACTAACATTATGGATGATTCCTTTTCTTCTTGCTTTCATGTAAGGCAAAACGGCATTGATCATTCGAACGTAACCGAAATAATTCACTTCAAATTCTCGCCTGGTGTCTTCAATATCTTTCATTTCAAAAGGCGCAAAGATAGCCAAACAGGCATTGTTGACAAGAATATCAATCTGCCCCCATTTTTGGATAACTTTCTCAACCGATTCTCTGACTTCCAGGTCCTGAGTAACGTCAGTCTTGCAAAAAAGTAGATTATCCGGGAAGGATTTCTGTAATTCTTCGAGATTATCTCCCGCGAGATCGAATGCAGCAACCCGATACCCCTCATCCAATAAAGCTGAGGCCATATGAAATCCTATTCCGTTATTTGCACCGGTAATGATGACTACCTGTCGATCATTATTGACCATCTTTCCTGACACCCCTTTAGAACGCTGATGCTTAAATTTCCATTTTTTCTGTTGGGATATTATTATAAACGAATTCATCTCATTTAGGAAAATGGCACTCAATATACTGGTAATGCAATACCGATTACCGACTCTTCAATGCTGAATCTGCTATAATGAATTCCAGATGAAAATACAAGAGGTGACAATACTTGAACCAATCCAGAAAACATTTCATAGCTTTTCTCTGGCACGCTTCGTTTCTGGCTTTTACTATGGCATTTGTCGAGGTAAATACTGTCTTGCCATCTCTGGTGTTAAAAGCTGGTGGTGGAAGTTTTTCGATTGGTTTTATTACAGCGTTGACTACCGGAATTCCTTTGTTGGGGCAACTGTTTTTTGCCAGCATCCTCGTTTCTAAACCAAAGAAAAAACCTTACCTGCTTCTTGGAATATATCTGAGAACGCTTTCTCTTGCAACAATAAGCTTTTTGTTGTCCAGTTCATTAAGCGGCATGGTTCTTCTGGCTTTAATCTTTATCGTTCTTGGCATTTTTTCTTTTAGTGGTGTTTTTGCTGGAATTTGCTATACTGACCTTTTGGGAAAATCCATTGCGAGAGACGTTAGGCGAGAATTCATGGCGTTCAGGCAGATTATCAGCAGTGGATTAGCCCTTGTCGGCGGACTTTTTGCAAGATATATCGTTCAACGATTTGAATATCCGACAAATTACTCGGTGATGTTTTTAATCGCCGCAACTTCTCTTGGAATTGCATCAATAGGTTTTTGGGCTATCCGCGAAGAAAGCGTAGATACAACGGAATTACCCGGGTTCTGGGAGATTTTGAAAAGCATTCCGAAGACTATAAAAACGGATGCTAATCTTAAAAACTATGTGCTCTTTACCAACGCAACAGGCTTCGGACTTATAATCATTCCCTTTTATGTGCTCCTCGCTAAAAAATCCTTTGGATTAACCGGGGAAAACATAGGGAATTTTCTTCTGTTGCAAATGATCGGAATGACCGCAGCGGGATTTTTCTGGGGATATTATTTAAACAAATCTGGATACAAAAAGATCCTGAAATGGTGTATTTTTATTGGTGCGCTGATACCAATTTTGGCTTTGTTTCTTTCAAAAACAACAGCATCATTGTATGCCTTGGTTTTTTTGTTCTCTGGCATAACACTAAGTGCCAGGAAAATGAGTTTTGAAGGGTTGTTGATTGAAATAACCAACGAAAAAAACCGGGCCCTGTACACCGGTACTGCGGGTGCTTTGAATCTCGTTACCGCGCTCTTGCCTTTGCTAATGGGGTCTCTGGTAAATTTTGTGGGCTTTACGATAATATTTACGTTCTCAAGCTTATTTATACTTTCAGGAACTTTGTTTTTGAAGGCAATTAAGGCATAACGTTAACTTGAAACCGGATACTGATAATAATATTTGAGTGAGGAGGTATATTATGCCTATATATCGTTTCAAATGCGAAAGCTGTGGTAAAGAAGAAACATTGCTTTTAAAGATGAACCAGGAAGTGCCGAATTGTCCACATTGTGGCGGTAAACTTGTAAAACAGATATCCAGAGTTAGGTTTGTTTCAGGCTCTTCAAGCTTGTCTGGAGGTTCAGGTTCAAGCTGCTCGGGTTGTTCTGGCGGAAGCTGCTCGAGTTGTGGCTAAAAACATCCTTATGCAAAAAGCTGATCAACTCTCCAAAAGGATGGTGGGAAGTTATGGAGTATAAGTTTGTCAAGTTTGAGGTTTTAATACCTGAAGAATACGTAGAAGCACTCAGGGAAAAAGTAAATGCCGCGGGTGCCTGCCGCCTTGGCAATTACGATAATTGCCTTTCGTACCACCCGGTTAAAGGATTCTGGAGGCCGTTGGAAGGAGCCAATCCTTACCTTGGAGAAGTGGGGAAAATAGAAGAGGGAGAGGAAGTAAAGGCCGAGTTTCTGTGCGCAAGGGAATATGTGGATGAAGTGGTAAAGGCTATCAGAGAGGTTCATCCATACGAAGAACCCATGTTTTTCATAATTCCTCTCTTAAATGAATAGACTGTGACTGATCTCAAAATGAAACACGCTGCCCTAAGAAAGGGTTATCGTTAATCAAGATAAGAGAAAAAACTAATATTATTAAAATTCTTTTCTCCCCCATGCAGAGATATCCCATATTTCTTATTTCAAAAAACAATAACTATCAAAACAAAGGTTCAGGCTTTCCGCCTTTTAGAAAGAATTCGGGTATTGCCGGGATCAATGGTTCAATTTTAAGCCGTTCTTCGATAGTTTTGAGATATTTCTTTGCTGTAGCAAGCCAAGTATAATAATTTTCGACGTAGTCGCTTACTTTAGATGAGAGTTCTCTTCTATACTCTGGATTAAGCATCAATCTTTCCAATCCTTTTATTATAGAAAAGATATCCTCTGGATCAACGAGTACACCAAGTTCTTCACGGCCTCTTTTAAGAAACTCTGATGGACCACCATTTTTCGTCGCTACAACAGGTAAACCACAGGCCATTGCTTCAAGAGGAGCAAGACCAAAGGGTTCATAAAGGGAGGTCAGAGCAAAAATACCTTCTTTCCTCGAAACCAATCTATAAAGAGCGGCAAGTTCCTTTTGGCTGGTAATGTTGATAAAGAAAACGCGATTTTGAGCATTGTGCTGGCGCACCAATTCCACGAGTTCGCGGAGCGTTTCGCCCGATTCACCGCTGAGTCTCGGGTATTCTTTGTACACATCATAAATACCTCTTGTGACTATAAGAAGATTAGTAGCATCCATTAACTTCTTACTGGACAGGTAAGCCCTCAGTAAACCTGTTATATTCTTTTTTTGATCCATTCTGCTCGAAGAAACGATAAATGGTTTATCAAACCTTTCTGGTGCATAGATTTTAATAACATTTGAAAGACGATTTTCAATTGCAATATCTATATCGTTCGGATAAGGGTTAAATATTTTAGTATTAACCCCGGGAGGTGCAACAACGAACTTTGTGTCATCATTTACGTCAATCCATCCTTTATAAAGTTCGTGGGAATACTGCTCGAACCGTTCAATTGTGGTGCTCACAAAATTAACAGCGGAATATCTCATGGATACCCTTTCAGCCTGGATTCTGTATGAAAAGTTGTAAACTCTGTCAAACTGCGGAAAATTTTCAGGAGTCACACCGAGTTTATCCATTTTCTGAGCGCCGAGGGAGTGAGCAGTAAAAGAAAAAGGAATTTTTCTTTTTAGAGACAGGATAGCAGCAGACATACCGCCATCTCCATAGTGCGAAGTGACAAACTCCGGAAACCTTTTTTCCCTGTTGTAGAGCCTTTCAATTCCGTCAACATAGTCTTTAAGGTAGGGCCAAAGTTTCTCCTTAGATAAAAATTTCTTACCTCCAAAATCGATCCTGACAATCCTGACACCTTCAACACCCGGATAGAAATCAAAAGGCTCTGAAAATTCTGGCCATTCCTTGTCTTCGATCCTTCTTGTGATTATATCCACATCTATCCCGAGAGATGCCATCGCTATGGCCAACTCTTTTACATATACGAGCTGTCCGCCGAAATCGGGGTGGTCTGTCCAATGACTATCGAGGGAATCAAAGTTCCCCTGTGGATTTAAAAAGGCAATTTTCATGAGATCGACCTCGTTTCCATGATTTTTTTTAGTACTTCAATAGAAGGGATAGGGACTGATTTATCTTCCGTTTCTAACCTAAAGGCAGCGGCGGCATTCCCTATTTTAGCGGCCCCGAAAACGTCGAAGCCCTCCAATAATCCGTGATACAAACCACTCCAAAAAGCATCCCCAGCTCCAGTGGTATCAACAACATTTTTAGCGTATGTGTGGATTTTTTTTACTTTTTCTCCATCAGAAACCAAGACACCGTCTTTGCCCAAGGTGAGAACGACCTTTTCGACACCACATTTGTGATATTCATTTATGTATCTTCGAGGCGACATTTTTCCAAAGATATGAAAGGAATCATCTAAGGAAGGTTTTACCAAATAAATGTCTTTCATGAATTTTCTTATAAAAATTTTACCGTCAGAACCGTTTTCCCACAGGATTTCTCGATAATTTGGGTCAAAACATACTTTTATACCTCTTTTTTTTGCTATTTCAAGCACTTTCATAACAGTTTTCCGGGCTGGATTACGAGAAAGCGGCCAACTCGTCAGGTGAATAAACTCAACTCCTTCAAAGAGTTTCTCAGGCTCTTGAGGAAAATCTATTTTGTAATCTGCGCCCCTAATTGGCATAAATAGTGGAGTATCTTGGGATTTTGAAACTATGACAAAACTTGTGGGAAGCTTGCTTCGGTTTATAAAGGTAGTTTTAATCCCTTTTTCTTCTAACCACTTTTTGTAGCCTCTTCCAAAAGGGTCATCTCCTACTGAAGCAAGTAACAATGGTTCAATGCCGAGATTCTTAAGATTTATCGCCAAGTTTCCTGGAGAGCCAGCATAATATTTCTTAAAACTTTTTGCATCAGCAAGATCATCCACATACTCTTCGGAAATCAAGTCGATGAGCAGTTCGCCAATTATTAAAATCTTTTTCATAGCACCACCACACAAACTTATTTTATTCCTGTCTGAGAAATGCTCTTTACATACTGCCCTTGAAGCGCAACGAAGAGCATTAACACCGGGGCTGTCATCATTGTGGCAAAAGCCATTATGTCGCCCCAATCCCTCGGATATTGACCGAAGAAAACCTGCATAGCAACAGGAAGAGGTCTGTATTCTGGTCCTCTTGTAACCATGAGTGGCCAGAGGAAGAAACCCCATTGTGTAAGGAATTGCAATATCGCAACACTTGAAAGTATGGGTTTTGATAAAGGTAGAGCAATCTTCCAGTATATTTTAAGCCAGTTCGCTCCGTCTATCAGAGCGGCTTCTTCGAGCGCTTTTGGAAAACCAATGAAAAATTGGTAAAAAAGGAAGAATGTAAAACGGATTGGCTATAAAGGGAATTATCTGAACATGATAGCTATCGAGCCAGCCAAATCTATTTGTCATTAGGAGCAAAGGAATCGCAATGGTTTCAAAAGGGATTATCATCAAAGCCACTATGAGCGATACTAAAAAGCCTCTTCCTCGAAAAGTGAATCTTGCTAATCCAAAAGCCATCATGCTGTTTACAAAAAGTCCAGCTATAACTGTTGCAGTAACTATGAAGACTGAGTTGAATATGAACCTGCCAAAAGGCATTCTGGTAAAGACATCCAGATAGTTTTTAAGCGACACAGGCGATGGAATGAAAGCTTTAATCGATCCCATTCTTCTGAGAATATTCAGCTCGTCTGGATTGAACGATGTCGAGATCATATATATCAGAGGAAAAAGGAAAAATATAGCGAGCAGTGTCATGAGGGTGTAACTGATAATCTTATCCACAAGTTCTATTCTTTTCTTGCTTCTTTTTTTGATCATTTCATGACACCTCTCTTTCTTCTCTCAAAACAAAACGCTGGGTTACAGAAATTGCCAGGACAAGCAAGAAGAAAACGACAGTCAGTGCGGAAGCATAACCAATGTATTGCCTTTTGAATCCCATGTTGAAAATATGAAGCACAACAGTATAAGTAGCACCATTAGGACCTCCATCAGTCATGATTTTTACCTGGTCAAAGAGCCTGAAAGCCAGAATTGTTGTTGAAATAATTACAAATGCCGTCGTATTTTTCAACTGAGGAAGAGTTATCTTCAAAAATTTCTGCCAAGCATTTGCTCCATCAATAGTTGCAGCCTCATAAAGAGATGCCGGAATTTCTTGAAGCCCGGCTAGGAATATCAGCATCTGAAAACCAACACCTTGCCAAATTGACATGAACATAATCGCCGGAAACGCCCAGTTTTCACTCTTTATAAAATCAACAGGTTGCCAGCTTCCAAAACTTATTTTGTGAAGAAAAAGATTTATCAACCCCTCCGGATTATATAGAAAAGTCCAGATGACCGAGACAACAACCATTGTGGTGACTGTAGGCATAAAATAAACAGTTCGGAAGAATTTAGTAAAATTAATTTTTTTGTTTACCAGCAAGGCCAACCCAAGTGCAAAGACTGTTTGAATTGGAACAACAATTAGAACGAACTTGAAAATGTTCAGTAATCCCTTCCAAAAGAGATCATCATTCAATATTTTTTTATAATTTGCCAGTCCAATGAACTTTGTCGGCAATCTTGAGATTAACCTTTGGTTGGTAAAAGAAAGATAAAAAGCCGAAAGAAAAGGGATAATTATAAAAGTAATCAGTAAAATCAAACCAGGTAGAAGGAATATAAAAGCATATTTGAAACCTCTTTTTTTCTCATAGTATATCCTCGACATTCTTTTTCACCCTTCTTTCCGAAAAAGAGATGGGGTGAAACCACCCCACCTCCATGATTTTACTCTAACTTTCTTTGTGGTAAATCAGTAAATAGGATAACCTTCGTTATACTCGATGTCTTCGTTAATCTCTTTGGTTGCTCTATCAAGTTCCTTTCTGATATCTGAACCATTTATTATGTTATCAATAGCTTTTGCAAAAGCGGCTGTGATAGTCGGATACGCTGGTGTGACTGGCCTTGGAACAGCGATAGTTTCAAGTTGCTGAACGAATATGTTGAGGGGACCACCTTCACCATATAAAGGTGACAAAGCTATCGCGCTTTTTCTCGATGGAACAGCACCGTTGGCATTGGTCATCTTTATAATTTCCTCAGGTCTTAAGAGGAACTGGAGGAATTTCCAGGCAGCTTCAGGATGTTTACAATTAGTGGTTATACTCCAGGCCCAAGAACCCATACCTGTGGCTTGTTTGAAGAATTTTGGCATTGGAATAAGCACAAGCTTGTCTCCAAGGGCCTGCCTGTACTGGTTGTACACCCAGTGACCAACCCATGAAAGGGCCGCTTTGCCTTCAATAAATTCATTGTCTCCTGGGGGATTTGGATTAACAAAGCCCTGGGCGAAAAGTGCCTGGAACCACGCCGCAGCTGCGAGAGCTTCAGGACCGTTGAGTACGCCTTCTGCAGACATATAATTGCTGCGGTCGATCAAATCTGCACCAAAAGCCTGGAATATCGGAGAAAAACCGTAAGTGTACCATTCGCCAACACCATAGTTGATCTTCATGTCAAGCGGATATTTCACTTCAGGAAGAGCCTTTAATTTTCTGAGAATATCCATGAATTCCTCAAAAGTCCAGGCGTCTTCCACACTGGTGGGAATTCTTGCACCGATTTTCTCTAGATATTCTTTGTTTCCCCATATCGCGAGCCCGGAATCAAAGGTGCCAAGGGCATAAATGTGGCCATTATAAAGCCCTTGAGAGATGATCGAAGGAAGGAAATCGGCTTTCATTTCTGGAGTAAGAAATTCGTCAAGAGGATAAAGATATCCTGCCCAGGCATAGTTAGAAACGTAAGGGCCGTCAAGGTCGAGAATGTCTGGAAGCCCCCCTGCGAAAGCAGCTGCATTTACCTGATCGTTGTAGCTTCCTTCAGGAAGTTGAACAGCTATAACTTCAATTTCATCTTGGATAGCATTGAATCTCTTAACCTGTTCTTCGATAACAGCTCTTTCTTCTCCGCGACCGGAATGGAACCACATCTTAATCTGCACTTTTCCAAAAACCGTAATTGAAAGAGTGAAAATCAACAACATTAAAAGAACCACGGAAACTTTTTTCACACAAATCCCTCCTATTGATCCCCTCAAAGGGATCAGGAATTATAGAACATGGAATTTTCCTTCTTCTTCACATTTCTTGAGTTTTTTTATGTGACTTTCGTCTTTTGTACCAGTAATGACAAATTCTTTTCCTTGCCATTGGTTTATAAGAACCAGCGATTTTTTGAAGATCTTTGATGAACTTGCCAGGATGTAAATCATGGGGCTTGTCTGCATAATCGTCTTCTTTGTTTCTGCCTCCAAAAGTGTAGAAGAATAATAGCCTATTTCATCTATTCCATTGACACCCATAAAAGCTTTATTTACGTGATATCTGTCAAAGAAGGGGTTAATCTCGAGATCCAAAAAGTTCATCGTACTGTACTGAAAGTATCCCCCTAAAACCACGAGCTTAACTTCAGGATGCTGAACAACGGTGTTTATTACATAAAGAGAATTCGTTACGATCGTTAGATTTATCGGTGGAGTCTTAAGAAGTTCTTCAATAAAGAAAAGCGTTGTACTTCCGGAATCAACGAAAATAACGTCATTTTTCTCAACAAGAGCAACTGTTTTTTTTGCTATCAACTTTTTTTCATCTACATCAACAGCTATCTGTTCTTGAAATTGGGGATCATATCTCTGTGGACGTAAACTGATTGCACCACCATGTACTCTTTTCAGAAGTCCTTGTTGCTCGAGTTTTTTTAGGTCTGTTCTTATGGTGACCTCGGAAACGCCCAACTCTTCAGCAAGGCTCGAAGAATAAATCTTTCCATACTTGTTCAATTTTTCTATAATGTAGTTTTTTCTCTCCTCAAAAAGAATAGTAATCCCTCCCAAAAGAAAGGTATCATTTCCAAAACACATTTTCAAAACTCAATTATATGGCTTTATAGAGCATTACGAAAGATTATTCTCGATAGAAGGTTGTATTTTCGTTTGCTTTCGTTGTTTTACGATTAGTTTCGATTTATTTTTATGCAAATAAGATTATAGGAATAGAACACCATTAATACTGAAGCATATCCATTTAAATACTCGAAAGAAAATGAAAAAGCATTTGGTTACAATTAGTGTTTAACTGATAAATATGGAATTTTGTTACGTTGTACCCCCCAAGATATTTTTGACAGTCTTCCAGAAGAAGGTTTTTTGAAAGACCGCAGGTTAGAACAAATGGAATCAAACTCCATTTATTACAAAATATGTGCTTTCGTTGTAGGAACAAGCGAAGGATTAGACTTTAGCTCTCAGGTTGCTAAGTTGCCGTGACTTTCTTGAAGCTCACTTGCATATCTCTTTGAATTCGCAGAAATCGCACCTTTGACTTCGTTCAGCGGGGAAGTGTGAGATATCTTTAGGTTTGTTTATCTTAGGGTCCTCAAGGTAATCGTCCATCTGTTTTATGCAACGTGATATGTAATCCTTCATTTCCAAGAGCTGTTCTTCGTCAAAGGTGTAAACCTCTGATTTCCCGTGGAGGAGGTATTCGTTGATGCACTTGATCTGTTCTACGTTCTCGTATTTTTCAAGCACGTAAATAGTGTACAACTTCAGTTGAAGCGGATCTCTGTCTGGATTGGGTTTACCTGTTTTCCAGTCAACAATGACAAGTGTGTTTGTTTCTTTGTCCCTGTAAAGGAAATCGATTATAGAAAAGACTTTTACTCCCTCATACTCAAAACTCGGAAAGTCTTCGTCAACTTCCAAAACATCAACACGCCCTTCCATAACCATTCGGTACGATCTTGATCTCTCGAAGTTTTTCAGGGAGGTTTTATCCTGTTGAGAATGTCTTTGCTCTTGCTTCTCAAAAATTCCTTCCTACCATAATAAATCTCCGAGAGCATGATATACTCTTTAGGCCATTTTTCCCAATCTTCCCTGTTATTAACCGAATCAACCCAAGATTGTCTGAGCTGCTTTCTGATATTCTGAAAGGAATCTTCGACGGAAAAGGATTTGGTTTTTATTGCTCTTTGTATCTCTTCGTGAATTGCTTGGCCGGAGAGTGAATATATATTTTGCAGTTTTCCCAGTAAATAAGCCTTTCTTTCCAATTCCGTAGCATCCGATTTCCAGCCTCTCCATGTCATGAAGGTTTTATAGTAATATTTTCTCTTGCACTCTTCAAAAAGTTTCTGTTTGGAAAGGGACCACGATTTTTCCGGATAGTCCATATTAAACATAATTCACCCTCCATGATTCATGTCTACGTACAGAATGCCCTGCTGATGAAGCGGCAGTTCAGCGATTATTTTTCCGTTTTTATCTACTGCCATAGCACCACCAAATGAGTCTTCAAGCACACCATCCCCCAAACAGTTGGCGAATAAGCAGTTTGCTCCGGTTTTAGCAGCGCGTTCTACATAGAACCACTTTTCTTCAGTATCCCACCATTGCTGCACATCATCGATTTTATAAGCGCTTCTCGCCATAGGGATAAGCAAAAGATCCGGGTTCAATTTTTTGACTGCTTCAAGTGCGTCGTCGTGAAAGAGCTCACCGCATATCAAAAAAGTTGCTCTACCAAATGGGGTTTCGACCGCTTCGAATCCGCTCCCTTCTTTGTAGATATCGGCTGGCGCATTAGGTGAATGCCATCCTGGATCGGTTCTGCGATGTTTCAGGACGATGTCTTTTTCAGGAGAAATTAGTATAGCTGTATCATACAGCGTTTTGTTTTCTCTTTCAAAAATTCCCAGGGCAATCCATATATTCAAATCCTTCGAAATCATCGAAAGTTTTTCTATGAATTCACCGGAAATCGTTTCACCGAGATCGAGATCCTTTTCAGGAGAATCTGTGTTCACGAGACCGGTAAGAGCGGTTTCTGGAAAAAGGATTAATTCCGCGTCATTTTTTGAAGCTTCCGCAACAAGGTCACAAATAATGGAAAAATTCTCTTCTTTGTGCTCTCTGATTTTGTTGACAGCTATTGCTAGTTTCACGAGATTTCCTCCTTCATCTGCTGAAAATGGGAAAGGAAATTTTTCGGATAGCTCGCTTGATTATATTATAAGCTTTATCGAAAAGCAATTTACTGAGTGCTTTTGAGTTTCGCATCCAGAGGTGTATCAAGATAAGCATACCTTATTCCTAACAGATGTGAGAAAATAATAAATGAATCAAGTAGAGGAGTAAGGTGTACTGCTAAAACCTAGATGTTCTTATCTTGTAATTCATAGATTTGCGGTGGTTTAGTTTTCTTGGTTGAAATTTGGGGTTTCCAGTTGTGAAAAGGAAGGAAAGTGAAATATGCTGGGTTGGTTAAATGAATTGACAATCGAAGATATCAAGGAGCTTGTAAGCTCTCAGGTTTTTGAAAGAGGGGAAAGTTACTTTCGTCAGGGAATGGTCTTAGATATTAGAGAATCTGGTGATACTTTAAGAGCTAGAGTCAAAGGTTCTGGAGATGAAGTATATTCGGTACAAATAAAGGAAAGCAACGGGCGTATTTTGGCTACCTGTACCTGCCCTTATGATGGTGTATGTAAGCATGTTATTACTACTTTGCTGTATGCAACAAAGCAGCAGGAGATTAAACCCTCTTCGCATGGTGCATTTTCTGAAAAACTTGAATCGTATATCAACAACCTGGATATTTCAAGCTTAAAAGAAATGTTGATGGATTTTTTGAAAAGGTATCCAGAGGAAGCTGAAGCTCTTGAGATGATGATTTTAGCAAAGAACGACGAAGCGGAAGCAAAGAAATTTTTGAGAAATTTGCTTTCAAAAACTTTTTCTAGGGGGTTTGTAGAATATAGAAGGGTGTACGAATATGTACGAGAACTGGAAGGACTTATTGTTTACGGTAGATATCTATCTCGGGTTTCTCCAGAGCTTTCCGCATGGTTCTTTGAAGAAATTTATAAAAGATCTATACGGCGTTATGATCAAATAGACGATTCAGATGGTACGTATGCACTTTTTGTGGATACCATTGGGTACGAATGGGGGAGGGTACTTGAGAAAATAGAAAATCTGGATGGAGAGAAAATTGCTGGAAAGATTTTGAAGTTCATTTTAGATGACAAATACGGTCTATCTGAAGAGCTTCTTAAAGATATTTATCCGGCTCTCGGGAAAAAAGGCGCTGGGAAATTGCAGAATTGGCTCCGGGAATGTTATGAAAAGGAGCTTAAAGCTTTGAAAAGCAATCAGAAAAGTGTTAGCCTGGATTTTCATAAATATAAATATCAGCTCAAGAAGCTAAGTTTGTTAATGAAAAATCTGGACGAATACGTGAGATTGTGTATGGACTTCCCATTACCCAATGACTATTTTGATGCGGTAAAGGAGTTAAAAAGAGCCGGGAGAATTGAAGAAGCTTACCGGATAGTGTGTCAGGGTGAAGAGAGTTGCAAAACTCTAGAGTTAAGTCTTTTAAAAATAAAGCTTATGAAAGAACTGGGTCATCCGGATACAAGTAAATATGCTCTGGAGCTTTTTAAAAGAGCGCCTCTTCTTAATGTTTACGAGATATATATTAGCACAATTCCAGACGAAGATAAAGAAAAAGCGAAGCAGGAAACAATTGAGTGGTTAATTGAAAATCGCAAAATTCCTAATGTCGTGGACATCCTTCTCGTGGAAAAAAAGACTGAAACGCTCCTTGAGTTATATAATAAATATCCAGAAGCATTTAGAGAGTTGTCTTATAAGACCTTAGAATCCATAGCTGCTTTATTTGAAAACATAGCTCCCATTGAAACAGCTGATATTTATTATAATCTTGCCCTTGAGGTTTTACAAAGGGCACAAACCAGATATTACCATCACGCCATCCGGTATCTAAAAAAAGCTAAAAGTAACCTTTTAAAAGCCGAGAGGGCTGACTTATGGGACAATCTAAAAGAGGAGATAATAGCTAAGCACCGCAGAAAAACCACATTTATGAGGATGTTTCACCGTTCTATACAGAGTGGTGAGAAATGAAGGCAATTAACAGTAAAAAAACGGTTTCTGAACATGGATACAGATAAAAAACCCGGAAACCGAAGATAGCGTCACCACATAATGTGTTCCAGGATGTAGAATTAGAACATGATAAAAGAAATTTGCGCCAAAAAAGCTGTTACCAGGACGAAGATTCCGGTTGCGAGATACACGGTAAATCCGTATATTGGCTGTACTTTTGGCTGTAGGTATTGTTTCGCCAGGTTTATAGGTGCTTTCAAGTACACCTCTGGGACTTGGGGAAAAGACATATTAGTAAGAAAGAACATTCCGGAACTTCTTCGAAAAGAAATTAACAAGCTCTCCCCAGGAAAATTTTTTCTCTCAACTTCCTGTGATCCATATCAGCATATTGAAAAGAAATACGAGATCACGAGAACCGTGATCAGGATACTTTTATCCCACTGGATGCCTATTTTTATCATGACAAAGTCCTCACTCATACTAAGGGATATAGATCTTCTAATGTTGGGGGTAGATTTAGAGGTTAATATTACCATCACTACCGACAGAGAAGATGTGAGAAAACTTCTGGAACCAGGTGCCCCTTCGATTCAGGAAAGACTTGAAACCATAGAATTTCTCAAAGAAAAAGGTATCAAAGTAGGTGCCTTTGTTGGGCCTGTGCTTCCCATGAATCCAGAAAAACTAGCGCTAAAACTTTCAAAGCTGGTTGAAAGGGTGCATCTAGATCCGCTCAATTATCCCGGTCAGGTGAAGAATATCTATATCAAAAACGGCTGGAATAAATGGCTACATAAGGACTCCTTTTATGAAGTCAGGAAAGTCTTTGAAAAAATCTTTGGCAGTGAGAATGTGGGGTAAAGCTGGGAGCAGCTACGCTGCAACAAAAAACGTTGTCGGTTGCAAATAATAACCGAGATCCGAGAACCGAGAGCCCGAGAAAGTCGGTGCGTGATTCAAAAAAAGCTGTCATTCTGGAAATGTTTAATCCAGAATCTGGGTTTCTTAAGTACGAGATCCTGAATCAAGTTCAGGATGACGAGCAGACTTGTGAGGCTGCAATAAATCATTGTTTTTTTATCGTAGGGGCAGAACATGTTCTGCCCTTCGTGGTTAATTTAATTTGCTATTGGTCGTCTTACCCTCTCGGATTCTCTGGCTCTCGGTTCTCGATCGTTAAAAACAACCTACAACCACAATCGGCATCGGGGTTTTACTGCGTCTACAAGCCCCCTGGACGAAGTCCAGCACTTCAGTCACGCTGCGAAAACACCTTGACTGGCGTTGAAATCGAAAGCATCCTTCCCTTTTGTTCGAATACCACTTCCACATAGGAAGCAGTATAATCTCTGATTATCAGTTTTCCTGTTGTCTCATTTGCCTTTTCGAGAATCTGATAATCAAATCGAGCTTTTCTGAAATCCCTCAAGGGTGAATATGCTGAAAAGAGCCTTATTTCAGATATTTCCCAATCATTGGCTTCAATCGAAACTTTAACCTGAAAACCTGTTTCTGATTCAGCAGTCGCGTATTCTGCCCTAACTTTTGGCAACGGTATTCTTTCATCGAGGTTCATAAAGAGAGCGCCTATTGCCTGGACAGTTCTTGGTATTTCAGCGCTGTGCCCTGCATTAGGGGCATAAACCATTCCTTTCTCACCGGGAAGGCCGTTGAAATACAGCGTGGCAGCATCAACTGGCCAATAAGAATCGTTTGTGCCGACTATTATGAGTTTCGGTATGTTTAAATTTTCCCGATAACTGTAAGGATCAACATATCTTAGAAGATCTACCCTTTTTTCGTCATTTAGGTCATTTAATACACCTGTCTCAACATACTCACTTATCGATTTGCTGTAATCTCCCCAAAATTCTATTTGGTGTTCCATTTGTTTTTTCATATTGAGATTGTCGAACGCTATCGGGGCAATGGCTTTAACACGCTTGTCGCAAGCCGCTGTTAACCACGTAGTCCACCCTCGCTTTGAAGCACCTGATAGTATGAACCCTTCTATTTCATGCCCGTTTTTTCTCGCATAATCAGAGATCACATTCATAGCGGTTATTGTACTCCTGACCATTGGTAGAAGTATTGGCCATTCATAGTCTCCTGTTTCTAAAAATTTGTTGAAGGTGTAGGCAATGAGCCAATCCTCCTTATAATAACCGTCAAAGAGCGGCTGATTTGGTATGTCAAATAAGACAGCAACGTATGCTCCGTTTTGTACAGCTATCATCGTAAAAAGTGGAAGCAGTTTGGTATCAAGTTTGTAGCTTCCCGTTATGAATATGAGAGCATTCTTCGAACGAAGATTCGCTGGTTTTATTATGAGGAGATGGTTTTTCCAATCCACTCCCTTCCAGTTAAAAGACCTGAAAAGGAAAACACCAAAATTTGAAGGTCCCGGTTTGGGTGGAACTACGATTTCAAAACGTGCTTCTTCCATTGTTTTTGGAAGTTCTTCGGGTGTTACGTAATCCATGAGATTCGCTCCACTGAGTATCGAGAAGCTAAGAAAAAGCAGGAAAAAGCAGACGAGCTTTTTCACGGCATCCCCCCTGATTGTGATCGTTTAATCCTATTTATTTTTTATATATTTGAACTTAGAAAATTTCGTCCAAAAATACTCACAGAACAGCGATTTTCACAAGTTCATATTTCCTGCTGCCTAGCCCAACTTTTTCAGCGTATTCCAGTTGTGTTTTCCAGCTAACATCCGGATGAACCTCAAGAAACGGATCATGTCCCACTGTCTCAAGGACAAGGTCCATACAGGCCTGATCAAGTGCCACAGGATCGGCGCTGGCAGCTATGCCGATATCCGGAGCTACAGGAGGCTTATTTATACTCCAACAGTCACAGTCAGGAGAAACATTCGTTATGAACGAAACAAAGATGGCTTTTTTATTCATGAGAGTTGCTTTAGCATACTCTACAATTTTTTTACTCAACAACTCCGTGGAGCTATCCCATTTTGGTACCATGGCTCCATAATTACACATGGCTATACATTGGCCGCAGCCAATACATATATCGTAATCAATTCTTGCCACTCCTTCTATCGTTATTGCTCCAACAGGACAATGTCTTTCACACATCCCACAAGCAACACAATTAACTTCTTTCACTATTGGTTTGGAGTTTGAATGTTGCTCAAGTTTTCCTGATCTTGAAGCACTTCCCATACCAACATTCTTTATCGTTCCACCAAACCCCGTTTGTTCGTGACCTTTAAAATGGGTCAAGACAACCATGGCATCCGCTAAAGCTATTGCAGAACTGATTTTAGCTTCTTTAACGTATTCTCCATTTATCGGTACTTTTATTTCATCGGAACCTCGAAGCCCATCAGCAATGATAACAGGGGCACCGATGGTTTCCGGCGCAAAGCCGTTAAGGTAAGCAGTCTGTATATGATCTACAGCATTGGACCTGCTGCCCTTGTAAAGGGTGTTGGCATCGGTTACAAAAGGTTTTGCTCCAAACTTCTTTATCTGATCAACTACTATTCGAACGTAATTTGGCCTGATAAAGGCAAGGTTGCCGTACTCACCGAAATGTATCTTCACTGCAACGAGTTCATCTTTCTTTATTATCTTTTCCATTCCAACTTTTTTGAGGAGAAGCTGAAGTTTTTTTAAAAGCCCCATTTCAGGTGTAGTCATCATATTCGTAAAGAAGACCTTGGCCATACATTTCACCTCTTATAAAAGTATTCTATGTTCCCCATAAAGCATAGGGGCTTCATCCTTGAAAACCTTCTGGTCTATTACCTCGCCAATAAAAATGGTGTGATCACCGGCATCTGCTTTACT
Organism: Kosmotoga sp. DU53; assembly: GCF_001639905.1. Taxonomy (NCBI): domain Bacteria; kingdom Thermotogati; phylum Thermotogota; class Thermotogae; order Kosmotogales; family Kosmotogaceae; genus Kosmotoga; species Kosmotoga sp. DU53. The sequence goes on from NZ_JGCK01000040.1 coordinate 22,867, forward strand.
CTTTATCTGACATTCAATATAAGCAAGTGTTCCAGGAAGGATTGGAACATCATTTTTACTGAGGCTGTAGTCTATCCCGGCAAATTTATCGTAATTCCTCCCACTTTTTGTGCCAAAAAGTACGACTATTTCCTTTGCACTTTTTTCCATGATGCAGACACCAAATTTATCTGTTTCATTTAGTAATTTATGAGAGTATCGGGCTTTTCCAATAGAAATGGCGATCATCGGTGGATTAATCGATACCCTTGTTATCCAGGCAACGGCGATACCATTCATTTTCCCGCCGGCATTCATCGTGACTATGGTGGTGCTGTTGTAAAGTTTTCCCAGAGCATCCATATGACTATCATCCTCCTAAGAAGATTTATAATAATGTTTCTAAGATTATTATAGAACATGTGTATAGCTAATATATCACGTTAACGATTAAATCTTTACTCCATTATTATAGCTTTCGATAGTCTTTTAGTAACTTATTCTTAACTCGCGCGCAATCTTATATGTGGAGTAGAAAGAATAGAATGGGTATGTACCCCACCCCGTGGTATGGGGATTGTCCTGAAGAGGAGGGTAAGGATGTCTAAAATCAGAAAAGAATACATAGTTAAGGGAATGACCTGTGCGGCTTGTGTTAGAACTGTTGAAAAACTGGCTGCAAAAGTTGAAGGTGTCAAAAATCCTGTCGTGAGTCTCGCGTCGGAAAGGCTGATTTTTGAAACAGATACAGAAATAAACGAAGAAAAGCTTTTTCAGTTGATTAAAAGTGCCGGATACGAATTAGAGAAACCGCAAGACACCAGAAAAATCACCCTCGGGATCGATGGCATGACGTGTGCTTCCTGTGCAACAGCAGTAGAACGCTCCATTGGAAAACTCGAAGGAGTGCTTTCGGTATCAGTCAATCTAACCACGGAAAAAGCAATAATAGAATATGACCCTTCCCGTGTCAGAATTTCCAGTATAAAACATGCTGTCGAGAAAGCCGGTTATACGGCGAATATCATGACAACTCAAAGCTATGATAAAGATCGCGAGAGAAAAGAAACCTTGATTCGTTCTTACTGGAACAGATTTTTATTTTCTTCGATCTTTACCGTTCCCCTTCTTATAATCGCTATGGGACATATGTTAGGTGTTAAACTTCCTTCCTTTATTTCACCTGAAGCCAATCCGCTTAATTTCGCCTTGATCCAGCTCCTATTAACAATTCCTATCATTATAGCCGGAAAGGATTTTTATCTAAAAGGTATCCCTAACCTTTTACGGGGACATCCGAACATGGATACGCTTGTTGGGCTTGGTACAGGTGCTGCTGTAATTTACGGTGTCTTTGCAACGATTCAAATAGCATTGGGTAACTATTACTTTGTAGGAGACCTGTATTTCGAAACAGCAGGTGTAATAATTTCTCTCATCTCTTTAGGAAAGTATCTTGAAAATCTCTCCAAAGGAAGAACTTCTGAATCTATAAAAAAACTCATGAATTTAGCTCCTAAAACTGCATTTGTTAGAAAAAGCAACGGCTACGAAGAGATCCCTGTTGAAGAAGTTGAAGTCGGAGATATTCTGATGGTCAAAGCTGGTATGTCGATCCCTGTAGATGGTGTAGTAATTAGCGGTAACAGTACCGTTGACCAATCCATGCTTACCGGTGAATCTATTCCCGTTGATGTTAAGGAAGGTTCTAAGGTTATTGGCGGAACAGTCAATCTCAGTGGTGTTATTGAAATCAAAGCCACAGAAGTTGGAAGCGACACTACGCTAGCAAAAATAATCAAACTTGTAGAAGATGCACAAGCTTCAAAAGCTCCTATAGCCAGATTAGCTGATATTATCAGCGGATATTTCGTTCCCTTTGTTCTATTGATTGCAGGTATAACTTTTCTGGTTTGGTTTTTGCTGGGGTACGGCTTCACCTTTTCCCTGACAATGATGATCTCTGTTCTCGTTATCGCCTGCCCCTGTGCTCTCGGTCTGGCAACACCAACGGCTATAATGGTTGGAACAGGTCGAGGAGCGGAAATGGGAATTCTGTTTAAGAGCGGTGAGGCTCTTGAAATGACCCACAAAGTGAATGCTATCGTGTTCGATAAAACCGGGACGATAACCGAGGGTAAACCTAAATTACTTGATATTGTACCTTTGAATGGCTTCGATAAGGCTAAAGTACTAAAACTCGCTGCAAGTATGGGTGTTAAAAGTTCACATCCGCTGGATAAAGCTGTTGTCGAGGCTTATAAAGGTAATCTGCACAAAGTAGAAGATTTTGAGGCTATTCCAGGAAAAGGGATAGTTGCCAGGGTTAATGGGAAAGAGGTAAAGATTGGCAGCGTAAAATTTAATAAATCAAATACCAGAGAACTCGCTGACATCATCAAAAAGTTATCTGATGATGGGAAAACGCCTGTAGTTGTCACTTATGACGGTAGAGTAATCGGGGTACTTGGAATAGCAGATGTAATCAAACCTACTTCCAGAGAAGCTATAAGAAAGCTCAAAGAAAGAGGAACCAAAACCTTTATGGTTACGGGTGACAACAAAAGGACAGCACTCGCTATTGCACGTGAGGTAGGATTAGATGATGTGATGGCTGAGGTACTGCCTGAAAACAAAGCTTCCGTGATTAAGAAGCTGAAGAGCGAGGGCTACATAGTCGGAATGGTTGGTGATGGAATAAACGATTCGCCGGCTCTTGTAGAAGCAGATGTTGGAATTGCAATAGGTTCTGGTACCGATGTTGCAATAGAATCTGCGGATGTTGTTCTGATGAAGGACGACCTGAACGACGTTGTAAACGCGATAAAACTCTCAGATGCCACGATTAAGAACATCAAACAGAATCTTTTTTGGGCATTTTTTTACAACATAATAGGGATCCCCATAGCTGCAGGCGTTTTTTACATGATCTTCGGTCTAAAACTGAACCCGATGATCGCTGGAGCGGCTATGGCCTTTTCAAGTGTGAGCGTAGTTATGAATGCCTTGAGGTTAAAAAGAGTGAAGCTTGACTAGAATGATTCTCAACTCGAAAACACGGAGGTGTTAAAATGAAAGTTTTTATTGATGGAATGACCTGTAATCATTGTAAAATTAGAGTTGAAAAAGCCCTTGCAGAAATAGAAGGAATCAAAAGAGCGGTAGTAAATCTTGAAGGGGGCTTTGCCGTAGTCGAAACAGAAAAAGATATTCCAGTGGAAGTGTTGAAAGAAGTAATTGAGAACACAGGTTATACTTTTGTAAGGATTGAAAATTAAAAAAAGTTCTTCCTGATATTGGGGGTAAAATTATGGATTATTCAAAGCACGAACATCCAAAGCATTTTAAGGCACTTAAGGTTCTAAAAACTGCGCGTGGACAGATTGACGGCATCATTAAGATGATTGAAGAAGAGCGGTATTGTGTTGATATTTCCACCCAGTTGCTCGCGGTTATTGCGCTTTTAAAACGTGCTAACATTGAGATAATTAATAAGCACGTTGAAACCTGTGTTAGAGAAGCTGTTGAATCTGGAGAGGTGGAGGAAAAACTCGAAGAGCTTGAAATGCTCATGAAGTACATAGGAAAAACTTTCTGATTAATTGGAGCAACATAGGAGTAAAAACTAACGCTGAGATATTCAGCGTTAGTTTTTTATAAGGTTTATTAGTTTAGTGTGAGATGTGGTAGAGTAAGATTGAAAAAATTCAAGTAATTGCAGAAAAATTCAAAGGGAGTGGTAGAAGTGGATGTGAAGATCAGAGCGATGGAAAGGGAGGATTACCCTGCTTGGTATGAAATCAGGAACCTTCCGAAAGTTTGCGCCAACACTATGTCCATTCCTTACATATCTATGGAAAACGCAAAAAAGTATGTCGAACTCGATCTCGAAAACAGGGAAACAAGAACCCTGGTAGCTGAAGTAGACGGCAAAGTTGTCGGTTTTGCCAGCATTCATTTTATGAAAGGAAGACGGCGCCATATTGCCGGAATCGGTATGATGGTCCATGACGACTTTCACGGAAAAGGTATAGGTACCAAATTAATGGAGGCACTGATCGATCTTGCAGATAATTGGTACAATATACGCCGAATCCAGCTCGAGGTTTATGTGGACAACGAGCCTGCGATAAAACTTTACAAGAAATTCGGGTTTGAAATAGAGGGAAGGTTAAGAGACTTCTCTTTCCGAAATGGTGAATATATAGACGCTTACATAATGTCAAGGATAAAGAAAGATTGTGACTAAACACCGGTAGGGGTATAAACCTCTGTTGGGGAATGAACGGGGGTGTTTTTATGGCGAAACTGATGAGAGTAATAAACAGAGATCAATGCATTGGTTGTTATAGCTGCATGTACGCCTGTTCGAGAACATGGCAGCAAGTTATAACCGTTGAAAAAGCTGCTTTGAGGGTTAAAAATTACCCCGGTGTGGAAGGGGCGTTTTCGGTGAGGATATGCTACGGGTGTGAAAATCCCGATTGTGCAACGGCTTGCCCCACTAAAGCTCTCACCCCGAGAAAAGGCGGAGGAGTCGTTCTGGACAGCGAAAAATGTATCCACTGCGGGAAATGTATCGAAGCATGTGTTCCGGGAGCGCTGCAATGGGATACAGAGTTTGAAATTCCAATAGTGTGCCGTCATTGTGGCGTTTGCGCTTCTTACTGCCCGAACGATGTTCTCGCCCTTGTGGAGGTGGGAGAATGAGACGCTTCTACATGCTCGATATTGACCTGACAGATAATAAATGGGAAACTGTTGATGTTACCGAATTGTTCGAAGAATGGCTTGGTGGAACAGGCGTTGCAACGAAACTGCTCGTCGATTCCTGTCCTCCAAATGTGGATCCCCTTTCTCCTGAAGCCCCTGTAATATTTGCAATAGGCCCTTTAAACAACATGTTTCCTGTCATCACAAAAACCGTGTGCCTCTTCAAATCACCCCTCACAGGTAATCTTGGTGAATCTCACGCCGGTGGGAGGCTCGGATTGTCTCTCTACGAAGCCGGTTATCATGTTTTACGCATTCGGGGTAAAGCAAAAGAACCCTCTTACATAGTCATAGAGAACGATCGGGTAAAGCTTAAACAGGCCTATTCTTTAAAGGGAATGTCTGCGCTGGCAACGGAAAGAGTTCTCAGAGATAGGGAGCATGGTATAGGGAAACGCTCCATTATCAGGATCGGCCCGGCGGGTGAAAGGCTTTCCCCCATTGCCTGTGTTACAGTCGATTCTTCGAGGCATTTTGGAAGACTCGGGCTTGGAGCTGTTCTCGGATCTAAAAATATAAAGGCACTCGTTATATCCGGAAATAAATACTGGAAGCTAACTGACAGGAAGCGGTACAACGCACTTTATCACAGGATATACAAGCAAGTTGTGGAATCAGAGGCGATGGCCAAATATCATGATCTGGGTACCGCAATGAACGTTGTCCCACTCAGCAAAATAAACGGACTACCAACACGAAACTTCTCTCAAGGTTTTTTCGAGGGTGCCGATAAGATCTCGGGCGAAGCTTTTGCAGAAAAGCATCTGGCACAGCAAATAGCCTGTGCGGGCTGTCAGATAGGTTGTATCCACATAGCAACATTCAGAGAAGCCTTTGACGAGAGGCACCATATGTATAAAACCTTGAAAGTATCATATGACCACGAATTGGTTTTTTCCTGGGGTTCCAATCTTTCAATAAATTCTACGGAGATGATCCTGAAGCTTCTACAATTTGTTGAAAAACAGGGATGGGACGCTATAAGCATGGGTGTAACCCTCGCATGGGCAACTGATGCTTTTCAACACGGCGTGATAAATGGAACACATACACTTGGTGAAATTTTGAATTTCGGTGATGGTGAAACCTATCTAAGAGTGTTAACCAGAATTGCACGGTCAGAAAATGAGTTTTATTCAGATCTAGAAAAGGGAGCCGCCTTTTGCTCACAGAAATACGGTTCCGCTGAGAACGCCATAGTATTTGGAAAAAACGAAGCTCCGGGATACATAACCGGCGTGAATGCTTTCCTGGGATACGCAACAGGTGTCAGACACTCTCATCTTGATAGCGCCGGATATTCCATCGACCAGAAAATGATTAATTCACCGGTTACCTTCGAAGAGCAGATTGAAGCTCTTTATAAAGAAGCACTCTGGAGAACCATCTTTAACTCCCTTGTCGGTTGTCTTTTTGCAAGAAAGATTTATGACAGAGAAACTATTCTTGAAGCTCTCGAGAGTGTCGGGATCGAAGGTTGGGATAAAGAAAGGATGGATATACTGTCTCATAAGATTCACGGATTGAAATATAAATTCAAATTGGATAACGGCTTCGATTTTGAAAGTCTAAGGTTGCCGAGGAAGCTGGCCGGTGTTTATACAACGACAGGCAAGTTAAGCGAAGAGGCATTTAATAAAGGGATAGCAATGTATCACTCTTTTGTTGAGAAAGATATAGAAATGGTAAGCTGAATATGAAACTCTAAAAAACAATAAGGACCCGGTAAGGGTCCTTATTTCTTATTATGCTTATTATTTTACTCAATTCCCGCGTATTCTTTTAAGGTGTCCAGGAATACGGGTGAAAGAACAATTCTCGTAAGAACCTTCTCTGCTTCCATTCTGAGATTTTTCATTCTTGGGTCATTCGTTGCTCTTTTAAGTAATTCCATTTTTTCTTGGGGTGGCAAGTCCCTGAAATTTTTGAGCCTTTCTTGAATGTATGGTGCATCTTTCAATGGCTTTTCTCTTAGCCCGTTTATGAACATTTCGCGAAATTGTGGGGAATTTCTCAGTCTGTCAAATACTCTATCTCTTGCCATTCGCATAAGTTTTTCCATTTGAGTCACCGTTAGGTTGTCTTTGATGACCTTTTGAGCGCCTTTAAGTGTTTCGAAGGTTTCACGGTTGTTTGCAATGAGTTTTTCTCTCAGTTTTTCGATAGCAGCGGTATCATCTTCGAGCATAGCCTTTTTCAGTTCGAGAAGAAGCTCTTCTTTTTGCTTCAAAAGAGAATCCAATTTCTCTCTCACTTCCGTGAGACCTTCAAAGATCTTCGTCGCTTGTTCTTTTGTTAATTCCATTTGTTTGAACACTTCGATAATTCTGATGCTTGCTTGTAGCTTGATGAGCTCCACTCTTTGAGCAATGTCACCATTAGCCGGTGGAACCGCAAAGGACATACCTACAAGAAGAACCGCAAACAACAAAAACGCAAGTGTCTTCTTCATAATTCAACCCCTCCTTTTTTGGAATCACACTGTTATGATTCGTTGAGAAAAAAGGAGGTTTAGATTCTAATAATTTTCTAATTTTTTGGAATAACTATAAAGGAGATAACGCTTCAGGATTGTTGGGGGTCTTCTTCGTTTTTTTTATCTTCATCTTCTTGATCTTGTTCTTTCAACACTGATCGGTAAATAAGATATCTTACATACATAGCAAAACCAATGATTATGATGCTCAAAAGAACAAGCAACCAGCGCCCGGTGAAAAATGAGCCAACGAGCGATAGGGTAAGGATGAAAACGAAGGGAAAATATATGAGGTCGAACAGCTTTCTCAGATTTTTCACTGTCAATCACCTACCATTTCCGTTTACAATCTCTGCTATCTTATCCCTCTAAGTAGATACTTCCATTTGACGCTACATTGACGTATAAGATTAAATCATCTAATTCAACAGATTTCGCCATGATGGTAACATCATCGTGAATGAATGAGAACTCTTCGGTAGGTACAAAGTGGACTCTACCAAAACGCATGTAAAGTTCGGTGATATGTGATCCTGTTACGGGTCTTCCAATGGTGGCAGAAACGCCGCGAAGAAAAAGGTACTCGAGTTCCTCGGGGGTTGGGAATCTTTTATCCAGAAACAAAACCTCATTTTCTACGGTTCCCAGGACAACTATCTCCTGTGACAGGTCAACCAGAGGCGCTCCCTCCAGTTTTTCATATTTTGCAAACAATTCAAGAGAGGTGCAGGTAAAACAAAAAGCTTTTCCAGCGTAAGATATAAGATCCGAAGGCTTCAGGAGCCTTAGAATTTTTCGGGATACAGGGTATTTTATTCTGACGGTAGGTTTTGTCAATATTCTCGCTCCCTCAGAGATCATTATTCGCTACAAAGTTCTCTAAAGAATCTATCATCGTCTGGATAGCTTTAAAATAATAATGGTAGAAATGTTCAAGATTCTTCAACCAGTAGGTTGAAGCGATCAGCGGGATTTCAAACACCGTTGCTGCGGGTTTTGCAAGCTTCATATCCGGTGTGATACTTGATGGTTTCAGTGTATCGTATTTTTCAATTAATTTCGTTCTCACAAACCTTGATAGTTCTATGATCGTTGAGATATCAATCTCTTTTCTTAGTCGTGGAATACCAAAAATTATCTTTACCCTATCCTGATACGGAAAGATAAAACTATCGCCCCATTTGAACTGTATCCATCTGCGAAAGGTTTTGACGTATATGTCGTAGAGTTCATCATCTATTTCTTTTGCCAGGCGCAGGTATCCTTTACCGGAAATCGAATCCTTTAGAATCTCTCTTTTCAGCAACCGCTCATTTCCTAAATATGAGATGAAATACAACCTTAGAGGTGCCTGAAGGATTGTTCTGACAATCTTTAGCTCCGTGGATTCTGGAAAAAGGTTACGATAGAGTTCCATGAGGGGTTCTGATACCTTTGATTCTTCTACTCGATAAATGGAACTTGTGGTTTCATAAGGCGATGTTGAAGAAATCGCAAAAAATCCCCTTCCTTCTGAATCCACAAAAAGTGAAAGTACCGGGAACATTTCAAGTTCGTCCTGTACTATCGTGGTGAGGAAATGCCCAAAACTCGTTTCGAGCACATCTTCCTTGTTTTTTAACAACTTGGCTTCTTCTTTGAACTCGAGTTCAAGTTCTACGTAGTACTTTTCTAAAATACCTTTGATTGACTCTGGTCCTTCGAACAATATCATCTTAATACCACCACCGATGAACGACCATAAACTTCTTTTGCTTCTTCCACAAATTCTTTATTACACTGCCTGGATAAAACGAAAAGAACCTTGCGCTTTACCAGAGGCAAATCAGTGTAACCATCGGTGAAAACTATGATACCTTCAGGTCTCAGGTTTTCCTGGGCGTAATCGATGGCTGGTTGTAGGTCAGTTTCACCGCGCCCTATGAGTTTCAAATCTTTCCACATTCCTTTACCGTATTTCATTACAGATTGCACGGTTTCATCTACCTGAACAAGCCAGATCCGCGAATCCGTCAATCTTGTGACAATATCTATTTCACTGAAAAAGGCATTGAATTCGTCTTCAATTATGCTTCCGCTGGTATCGAGAACGACAACAATTTTTGCCGCGTAATCGTTTCGCCACCCCGGTTGATCGTCGTATCTTCTATTTGGTCTCAAAGGGGTTCGATATCTTCCAACGTGTACCGATGAACCAAAGAATCGTCTGATCATCGTTCGCCAATCGAGTATTGGCCTATCGAGGAATAAAGTTACAACATGCTCCAGGCCTTCAGGAAGACCGTCTTTTGCCTTTCTGTAGGTTTCCGCAACAACGTTATTCAACAATTCCTGAACGAATTCTTTTGGGAGCTCGAAGTTTCCGAAGTCCTCGTGAGAATCGGTTTTTTCAAGGTTGGTCTCTATGAGCTCGAGGTCTATCGTTTTATTCTTTTTCATGAATTCTACTGCCCAATCGTGGTAATATTCAGCGGTTTGGTTTGGTAGAAATGCCGGTGGAGCAATGAACATTCTCTCATTATCTGTTCCGCACCCTTCCATCAAAAGTTCATCAAGGGGAAGGCTGAAAGCGTCGAGAACGGGTATGAATTGATTTATAGCTGCGTCCATGCATAAGTCCCAGAGTAGTCTGTCTCTTTTTTCCTTTACCGGTATCAAAATGTGGCCGTTGACTATATGAAGGGCCTCATGTTCAAGCAAGGCAACAACAAGTTCTAACGGTTTGTCTCTTAGTACTTCCGGATTGTACAGAAGTTGTAGATTACCTCTCGATGAAACCCTGAGCTTGAATGTCCTGACGGTGGAACTCCGAACTCTTTCTATAAATAAAAACAAATAGTTGTAAAAGGGACTTCTTCTTCCCAGCTCTATGACCGCTTCTTCGACGATATCCCTTCTAAACAAATCAATTCTCCCTCTTTTCAAGATAGTTGAGGACATCGGAATCTGTTGCCAGTTCTTCCAGTAAATTCTCAAAAAAGACTCTTTTTAAACCCTTTTCGTTTTCGAGTTGATAAGCGATGTGCCTTATTATGGCGAAGAAAGAATCTCTCGGAATAACCTTGCTCAACTTGAGGAGGTTAGAAGCTATCCTTGGTACACGTTCAAAGTATTCCTGAACCGCTTTATCATCGAGTTCAGATAGGAACTTCGTCAGTCTCGATACCATCGCGCTTACACCTGAAATATCCAGAGAAGACAATCGATTTAGCAATGGTTCGTCTAACTCAAGAAGAATCTCTTCTGCTTTGGGTAGCAGCTGTTTTCCACTTATCTGATCGATGAACGTTCTCGCTGCTTCTGGGCCGAGAATTCCGGCTGCAAGTACGTAACCGTATTTCTTGAGATCTTCAGAGCTAAAGGTTTTTAAAACCCTGCCGAGTTTATACCAGCTTCTTGGACTGGGACGAAGCTCCAGCCTCATGGAGACTATTGTATCCCTTGATAAAAATTCAGGATATTCCTTTATGAACTCATTGATTTCATTCGGAACTCCAACCTTTTTTGCCCATTCTATCCATTCCGTCGGTGTAGGTGTGATTTCAAGATGGAAAAAGCGAGACATGAAGGCAGGGTCGGTTATCAATTCGACCTGGTCGTATTCTTCATCTGGCGGGTTTGCCGCTGCCATTATCCAGCAACCCTCCGGAAGGAGATGATTGTGTATCCTTCTATCTATAAGAAGCTGCATGATAGCGTTTCTTATAGATCTATGTGCCCTGTTTATTTCATCTATCATAAGAATGACATTTCCATTTTCCGGCCACCAATCAGGTTTGAGGAAAACAGTTTTATTTTCATCTCGTGCAGGAAGACCTATCAGGTCTCCAGGCTCCATTTGTGAGATAACAAGTATTATGAGCTCTCTACCAGTTTCCTCCGCTATCTCCCTTGCAAGATCTGTTTTTCCGACACCGAAGTGCCCCCATACGAGAGGTATTTCTCCGGCCTCCATTATCTTTTTGCTCAGATATTTTACCTCTTCGACTCTCAAATCTATCCCTCCAGGAATTGCCAATGTACTTCTAAAAACTAGCTTAATTTTACTGCAAAACAGTGCTCTAATCCTCATTATAGCACAAGATTTTTAACGACCACCATGCGCTTGTTACCCACAGGGTAACGGGAATAAGCACCCCAAAGAAGATCTTCATTTGAGGTGTTTCTGGAATCCTCAAGAATTTGAGAAAGGTTCCCAGACCATCCGTAACATATAAAGTTAAAGGAAGGGATGTAAAAAGAGGTATGACACTGCTGAACAGAAAAGAAACAATGGCTCCTGTTATGGTAAGAGCTTTGAATACATTTTTGCTTTCACCTGTACCGTGGTGTTTCTCAAGTGTTCCTCCAACGAGGGTGAGAACGAAGATTGTTGGAATCATGAAAGGTGTGAATAGTCTTAGAAAGTTGCTTATGTTTGGGATTTTGATCATAAGGTACTGATTGATACCGAACATTATCAGCGAATAAATAAAGGTTATAATCAATGCTTTTGCCAGAACAGGTTTTACGCCCTTCCGCGGTAGTGCTGCATTGTAATCGCCAACTTGCCTTTCGAAGGCAAAAATGGCCGTTGAGGAGATCGTTGTGTAGTTGCATATGAGAAAGATCAGCAGGCTCAAAAGTTGGAGTATTCCTCCGCCCTTCAACAAAGAAGGATTTGTCAGAACTATCGCTGGAATGAAAAAGGTTGGATACAAAAAGGCAAAAGCTAGCTTTGGCTCCCTAAGGATTAAAAGTAGATCCTTTCTGAGAAATGCCAAGAAAGTCAAAGGCATGTACAATCCTCTGAATCCTCTGGCGATATTTTTCCCTTGAGAGTTTGACCATAAACGATTCAACGTCCTTCTGTATAGTACGATGTTCAAAAGTTCTAAAGCTCCAAATACAAATCCGGTGTATACGAGGAACAGTATCCGTTCTTTTAATCCCCCGGTTAATGCGTTCACAAAGGGAGACCATGGTAGGTGCTTTTGCGTGACGAGTGTCTGGAATTTCTTCAATTTTTCTGCAACCTCCAGGGGTTTAGCAATATCTATTGCCGAAAAGTCCATCAATCTCAAAGTGAAAACGAAGGCAAGGAGGGTGATTCCCGTCATGAGGGTTGATATCACCTTCATGAAACGTCCCCTGGCTAAGAAAACGATCCCGAATGATATCATCGTGGTTATTACGAGGATGAAGAAGATAAATATCAGGAGAAGCAGGATGGAGATCCAGAAATGAGTTCCAACAAACCCAAGCCCATAAAGAGCGCTCAAGAACACCGGAACAAATAGTAAGATTGGTAGACCGCCAGTTATAAGAACTTCCAGCAACTGCACCTTGAAAATCGTTGTTGCTTTTACGGGCGTCATCATGAGAAACTGAAGACGTTCCGAAAAAAACAGATTCGATATAGTAACGGGGAGCTCGCTTCCCAGCATGATGATGAATATAATCGATGATAAAAATGAAATGATCATGCGCTCAAAATCAATTCCGACGAGCTCCTCGAGTTGCCCAGACAGACCGGCAATTTTCTGAAAGCTTGGCACAAATATCTCTGTCAAGTAAAAGACAAAGGGAATCGCAAGGAAAATTAAAAGGACAAAAGTTGTTATAATTACTGCGAGTCCTTTTATTCCGTAGCGGGACAGCATATGGAAATTTTCCTTTGATCTCCACTTTATAAGAGAAAGAAAAGTTTTCATGTATTAATTTTACCTGAGGGACAGCATATGTGGATTATAATTTTGCTCTTTGGAATCACTTTAATGGTGGCTCTTTTAATAAAAAACGTTCAAGAGCCGGATGAAGAAACTAACCTTGTCGATTTGAATACGTTCGATATAACGTTCTCTCCCCACGCGTTGAAACGAATAAAAGAAAGAGAAATCGATCCTGAGGAGGTAATAAAACTTCTGAAGGATAAAAACGCCCATGCTGAGATTGAAACGGGTGGAAGGATAAAAGTGACAAACGGGAATTTGACCGTTATAATTACCAAAAGCGGGACATCACTTTATGTACTTACGGTTTTTTGGGAAGAGAAGAAATAAAAAGCGTTAGATCATTAAACCTATGATAGGAGGTTGTTTATGAAGAAAGTTCTTTTGCCTGTGTTACTGGTTTTGGTTTTGCTTCTTACATCCTGTAATGTGATTAACTTTCTCTTTATCAACGGGAATAGGGTTCTCTTTGACGAAGGTCATGCCCAAACTGCCGGGAATGCAGATTGGGTTATCGACGGTGGATATTCTGAATTTGCCGATGCGCTCAGGGAAAAGGGATATTCGGTCGAAAGTACAAATGATCCTCTTGATTACACCATGCTTGCACGTTATGATGTTATTGTTATTCCTGAGCCCAATATTCGATTTGGCTATGATGAAATAAGTGCGCTGAAAAGATACGTTGAAAACGGTGGAAGTGTTTTTTTCATAGGTAACCATGGCGGAGCCGACAGAAATAATGACGGTTGGGATCCAGTTGAGATTTTCAATGAGTTCGTTGGTGACTTTGGATTTCGATTTGATGGAAACACCATCAGCGAAGACCCTATCGAAGATATTAAAGAAACACCGATTACTTACGGTGTAAGACAGGTAGGAATGTGGGCTGGTAGTACGATAACCATTACCGGTTCAAAGGTTTATGTTGCTATTAGGGCTGCCGGGAAACCTTACGTGGTTTATGGATATTACGGAAGCGGCAAATTTGTGGCAATTGGAGACAGCTCACCCTTTGATGACGGAGTTGGCGATCCTGGAGACAATCTCCACGATAATTGGGAAGACTATGATCACAGCGTTCTGGCTGTAAACATTGTCAGATGGTTAAGTCAGTAAATGATAAATAGTTTATTGTAAAAAAATCAGGTCAACGAGAGTGTATAATTATATTATGATACCCATATTTTTATATGTAAGGGGGGATTTCATGAGAAAGGTACTTTTGTTTGCAACACTGATTGTTCTGGTCTTGTTTCTCGCTTCCTGTATGAAACCAGCATTTGCGGTACTGAATCTTGTAGCAAACAACACCACGCTCACGGCGGGCGCAGAGGTTGAACTTTCATGGAACTTCAACACACCTGAAGAACTTGTTTCTGTCGATTATGTTTTACACATTGGAGACGTGTCAATAGAACTTACAGAAACAAGTTATGCCACGGTGCTTGTTTCAGGAGAATACGATGTTTATGTTGAGGCTACCTATGTCACGAAATCAAAGCTCGGGCTTACTAAGAAACCCGCAATAGTTGAATCCAATCATCAACCAATTACCGTGGTATCCAACTCTGTAGTTTTTCTCACAGAGACTACCGAATACGGTCCCGGTGCAGTAACCATCGAATGGAGACCAACCGATGGCTTAACACACACGTACCAGTACTCACTAAATGGTGGTGAAGTTGTAGAAACAACAGCCACGTCTGTTACTTTTGAAGACTTACCTGATGGTACCTACACCCTTTCCGTAAAACCAGCAGAAGCAACCGGATACCCATCGGAATTTACCTTCAGCGTAGACCTTACCGGACCGTCTCTGGCAATAGTTGGTTCAGATAGGAACCTGCAGTATCTAACGTTTGGTAATGTCGGTGATGCCAAACCATATGGAAGATACGCTCACATTTCCTGGTATCCGAACGAACCACTTTCAGCGGTGTATGTAAGGTTCTATAGGATGGAGATTTCTACTGATGAAAGCGGGAATGCGACAAACACACGCGTGAGGTTAAATTTGAGGGATGGAGATGAAGATGGCGTATATGACAGCTGGGAAGAAGTTCTTTCTTCTGATGATCAGTACTGGTATCCCTGGAATCCAGAAGATACCGATATATGGATTAACGACGAATGGATGACCTTTGACTTTGCTGATGGTCCTGTCTACGGCGAGAACCTGTTCAAACTTGGTGAAGTATATGCCATGTACTTCCTGGTTTTCGACAAGTTTGGAAATCAAGGCTGGGGTTATATAACCTTCAAACTCGATGAGAGATACGACAGCGATAACAAGCCTGAAATCTATTATCACGTTGAGTCCGTTACAGCTCCATCGACAGATTCTTCCGGAACAATGACCGTATCAATCGTTGCGCCAAACGTTAAAAAATACGCTGCACAGTATGAGCACGACGGATACGGTCCTGATACAACCTTCAACAATGATCTAATGTATCTACAAGTTTCTCTGGTTTACGATATGTATGGAATGGGAATTGCTGTTACCAACGTGGATCTTCCGAATTTTATGGAGGGCAAAAAGGATCTTTCAGGCTGGAAGGATAATGGTGGAAGTGTGACAATCTACAGAGGATTCGTTGATGGTCCCGATGAAGTTGGCGCCGCTGGAGATGTGCTCGCAACGATAACCTTCGAGATTCCACCTGATCTTGCCGGTAGCGTTATTCCAATTGGGTTCGATAACACCTGGTATATCCGTGATACAATGAACCGCACCATAGATGGTGTTGTATTTGATACCCGATTCTACGGTGAGCTTATACCGGCTGCCGGGGAAATGTGAGGGGGTGATTTGAATGAAGAAAATTTTGATTGTGATCGCCGTATTGTTGATGGTATCACTCCTGGCTGCAGGCCCACTTCTGGATGCGGCAAATGAAAAGCTTGTTGAAATCAAAGATCGAATTGAAAACCTTGGTTTTTCCTGGTATGCAGGACTTCCTGGAAATCTTGAAAAGTACGAAGAACTGGGGATAACCGATCTGAACGCTTTGTTTGAGAAATGGAATGGATATCGTGAACTACCAGATAAATTAAAAACCGATCTGCGCAATTACTATTTCAACAACGCACTCACAACAAAGTATTCCCAGTTGTTGTCAACCGGATTCCTTTATTTTCCTGTTGGTGACGTTACCATTCCTGCAACATCTTTCATACAGATACACACCCCCATTAGAGACCAGGGGTATCACGGAACCTGCTGGGCCTTTTCAACCGTGGCTTCTTTCGAAAGTGCCCTCATGGTTCAAAAGGATGGTCTTTCAGGCGGGGTTGCGGTAGATCCCCGGGATTTCGCTCTTGATGACTACGATCTTTCCGAACAATTCGTTGCCTATCATGACTTAGACTGGGATGTTTTCATTGAATCCCTTTACAATGAATCAGATCCGATAATTCAGGACTCCAATTATGATGCAGGTGGTAATACCTTTTTCTCGTTCTATAACAATATTCGATATGGAATTCCTCTTGAAACCGATCTGCCGTACAGCGCTTATGATCTGAAACCCTGGATTCAGTGGAACCCAAGCAATTCTGAATGGAAGGGCAACCTGATCAGGAGCACCAAGAGCATTGAAATCTGGCCCGGAGACGAACTGGCCTGGATGGGCACCCCATACACCACTTATATCAATGCTATTAAAGAGGCTCTCGTTAAGTTTGGTGCGTTGAGTGTTTCCTATCTGGTACCATATAGCTTCTCTTACTATTCTGAAGGAATATATATGCCTGTTCCAGGTTTTGATGAAATAATCGGTTTTACCGGCGGCCATGCTGTTACGCTTGTTGGATGGCTTGATATGGAGGGTGTGAAAGAACTTGGCTGGGTATCGCCTGACGCGACATGCGTTGAGGTGAACGATCCTTACAGTGGGATAACCTGGCAAGCAACCGAGTTCTGGGTGATAAAAAACAGTTGGGCAGCTAACTGGGGCTGGAACGGTTACTACGTGGTTCCAATGGTTTCCGAGGAGCTTTATAATCTGGCTGCAGAGTACAAAGATTACACCATCATAACTCCGTGGATGATTGAATATCGTTCTATGAGGGTCCCTCTTTTCGAAGAGGCATATGCTCTTAACGAAGACATCGATTTCAACGGTGACGGAGTAGTTGATGAGGCAGATTACCAGCTTCTTATAGAAAATCTGTATACATATAGTTCTACATATGACATATCAGTTCCAAAGGATGGTTATGTTGATCAGGAAGATGTTACAAGGTTCCTTATGATCTGGAATGACATTCACTGATAACAATCTCAATCAAAACAAAAACCCGGGATTTTTGTCCCGGGTTTTTATCTATACTAATTTAAACCAATCGGTTATTCTGTGTTATTAGAGGTTGAACGACTTTTTTTCCTCCTGACTTGCTGAATGAAAAATGTTAGAGATCCTAACACGATCATAAAATGATAAGTTAACAACCTCCAGAGGGTAACGCTTATAGCTATAAGATCTTTGGGAATAGCATCTTTCAACATAAAGAAGAGGCCTGCTTCGAGGGCGCCGCTTGCCCCGGGAGTCGGTACGTAGAAGGCAACAAGGAACAGCAATTCCTGAACACCCCAAACATCAAGGAAAGAAGCCGTTACGGGTTTTCCGGAGGTTTTTGAAAGCCCGATGATGAGAAAATAAAGGATGAATTTGAAAACCATGCTGAAAAGAATAGCAAGCCCAACATCCACGAACATGTAATGAGGTCCTTTGCGCCAGATGAAATGCATGTAATAGTTAAATTCCTCAAAGTTTTTTAGCAGTCTCTCGCGAACTTCGTCGGGTTCGCAGTTCAGCCACTTCGCAAATAACTTACGTAAAAACTTTGGTTTTACAAGAAGATCTACGAGTCTTGTGAGAAGTTTCCGGGAATAAGAGAGAGTAGTCAACAACACCAAAAGGGCAAAGGTAAAAAAAGCACCCAGAAAAGCAAGAATTCCAATTCCTGGTATATTCAAAAAACTTCTCCAGTATTTAGGAAGAAAGAAGATCGCCAGTGTAAGTATGGCTATATTTGTCATAACATAACGTGAGACGATTACAGCCGCGGCTGTTGTAACGTCTATGCCTTTTTTGGTTAAATCGTATATCTGGAATGGCTGCCCACCAGCAGCGAAGGGAGTTATGTTGTTGAAGTACTGCATGAGGAGATTGTTAGTGAAAGCATATGAATATTTGAATTTTATTCCAAAGGCTCTGAGAAGCAGAAGGGTTCTGAGGGCGTTTATAGACAATGCTATCAAATACAACAGAAGTGCGCCAAGGATCCACTGAAACGGAAGCTTCAGGAAAAGAGAAAGATCCAGTTCTTCTCCTGTAAGAGCCAATATAGCTAAAATAACGATAACACTTATAAGAATCGCGTAGACTATATTCTTTGATGAGGCTTGCCGTTTAACTCCCTTTTCTTTCATACAGGCTCCTTTTGGCATTTTTTTGCTTTGAAATTATAACATGCCAACTATTTTTCGCTTTTTAGTGTTTCCAGTACGTGAAGTCATTACCACCGAATATTTTGAAAACGATTTTTCATTCAATACCCGATTTTAAATAATGGCAAGGGATTTTTGGATAATATGGGATAATCAACGTCATTGAGTGAATATTGGTTTTGTAAACGTTTGACACGCTCTCGATTCTGTTGATAGAAATTGTACAAAGTGGGTGAGATGCACGCTAAAGTAATTAGTTTTAGTAATTGGTTAGTTACTATAAAAGAAATTAGATAATAGAGCATTTCTTTTTAGTTTTATTAATGGGCGTTAGGTAAATTTTGAAATGCTCTGATTATTTTAATTTAAAGCCTCCCTATGGTATACTTTCAGCTAAAATACGGCAAAGATTAGCCACTATCTATTGGGGAGGTGTTGTTGTGAGAAGACTAGTTGTAGTATTGTTGATTTTATCCATGGGGATTATATCGCTTGGGGCGATCAAGATAGGGGTTGTCTTGCCGATGACAGGCGGGATTGCCGCTTTTGGAAGAATGGTCTGGGAAGGAGTAGAGATTGCTCGTGAATTGTTTCCTACCGCTCTTGGACAGGAAATAGAACTTGTGTTGCTTGACAATCGTAGTGACAAGGTTGAAGCTGCCAACGCCGTAAGGCGTGCAATTGAACACGAAAAAGTGCTGGCAATTCTTGGGGAAATTGCGAGTTCTCACACTCTGGCTGGAGGGGCTGTTGCTGAAGAAAAACGTACTCCGATGGTTTCACCTTCTTCGACCAATCCTCTTGTGACCTCAGGGAAAAAGTATGTTTCTCGTGTGTGTTTTATCGATCCATTCCAGGGTTGGGCTGCGGCTAAACTCGCCTTTGAAAACCTTGATGCGAGAAATGTCGCGATCTTCATGGATGTTGAGCAGGACTATGCTGTTGGTCTGGCAAACTTCTTCAAAAAGACCTTCCTTGAACTGGGAGGCACTGTTTTCTTTGAATACTACAAAACTGGAGACCAGGATTTCTCTGCGCAGGTGTATGACGCTCTTATGAGAGGTGCCGATGCTTTCTTCATTCCCGGGTACTATCAGGAGATTGCACTTATAGCTATTCAGGCAAGGCAACTGGGTTTCTACGGT
This sequence comes from Kosmotoga sp. DU53, assembly GCF_001639905.1. Lineage (NCBI taxonomy): Bacteria > Thermotogati > Thermotogota > Thermotogae > Kosmotogales > Kosmotogaceae > Kosmotoga > Kosmotoga sp. DU53. Next base: position 42,409 of record NZ_JGCK01000040.1, read on the forward strand.
CCGCTCGTAACCGGTGACGGTGCAGATGCTCCCGAAACCATCTCCATCGGTGGAGATGCTGTCAATGGTCTTTACTTCACGACCCATTACCATCCAGATAGTCCAGCTGTTACAGAAAATGCCAAGCTCTTCTTAGAAAAGTTCAGAGAAAAGTATGGAAAAGAACCGGCAGCTCTCAGTGCTCTTGGTTTTGATGCGTACATGGTTATAAGGGATGCCATAATCAGGGCTGGATCTCTCGATAAAGATGCTATCGCGGAAGAAATAAGAAAAACGAAGAACTTCCCGGGAGCTACCGGAATCATCAACATCGATTCCAACGGGGATGCGGTAAAATCTGTGGCAATAGTAAAAATAGAAGACGGCAAATTCAAGTACGAGACCACTATAAATCCATAACATGATTTAAGAGAGGGAATGCACATTCTTCCCTCTCTTTTCCCGTTTTTCTTTTCTTTTCTTTTCACTTCATCTTTCTTCTGTGATGTTCGGAGGTGGACTTTTTGGATTGGAGGACATTATTGCAGAATTTTGTTAACGGTTTGAGTCTGGGTTCACTGTATGCACTTATAGCGATCGGCTATACTATGGTTTATGGTATTTTAAGGTTGATAAACTTCGCCCATGGCGATGTTTTCATGATGTCTGTTTATTTCGCTTTCTATTTCGTTACTATCGGAAAGCTTCCATGGTGGCTTTCATTTGCTTTGGCGATTCTTGGAGCGGCTCTGTTGGGATTTGCTATTGACAGAGTTGCATATAAACCTATAAGAAATGCACCTCGTGTTTCAGCACTTATAACAGCAATTGGTGTATCGTTTTTTCTTGAAAGTCTGGCGGTAGTTGTATTTTCCGGTATTCCTAAATCTTTCCGCAATATCTATCCGAATTTTCTGAACAAAATGATAATTATAGGTGGCCATGAAGAAATCAAGTACGGAAGAAAGGTCATAATGGGAGGATTGCGTTTTCCTCTGGTTTCTCTGGTCACATTGATCATAACAGGAATAATACTGGTAATTCTGTGGTGGATAATTTACAGGACAAAAATAGGAATGGCAATGAGAGCAGTTTCAGTTGATATTCCTACAACAGCTCTCATGGGAATAAATGTAGATAATGTTATTGGATTTACTTTTGCTTTTGGCTCAGCATTAGCGGCAATAGGAGGACTGCTCTGGGCTAGCCGATACCCGCAGATCTGGCCGTATATGGGCTTTATGCCAGGATTGAAAGCTTTCATTGCAGCCGTTTTCGGTGGTATTGGCTCCATTCAGGGAGCTGTAATTGGTGGATTGCTATTGGGGTTAACAGAGATAATGTTGGTGGGGATCTTCCCGAGCCTGGCTGGTTATAGAGATGCGTTCGCTTTTTTCATACTCATCATTATTCTTTCTTTGAAACCCAATGGTTTACTGGGTAAGAAAATTATCGTAAAGGTGTGATGTCAGTGAGATTATCTAAGAGAGTTAACTTAATACTGACGATAACATTTTTGCTTTTCATCGCTCTTTTGCTTTACCTGGCCGACGGGAATCTTAACACCTATTATGTAAGGATTATCTCTCTCATTGGTATATACGGAATAATGGCGGTTAGCCTGACTTTAATCAATGGAATCACAGGTATTTTTTCACTGGGACATGCCGGATTTATGGCCATCGGTGCCTACACTTCTGCGCTGTTGACCATGTCCGTACAACAAAAAGAAATGACTTTCATTCTAGATAAGCTCATCTGGCCATTCAATTCGATACAAATCCCATTTCTTCCGGCAACGTTGATCGGCGGACTTGTAGCTGCTGGTTTTGCTTTCTTAATTGGATGGCCGTCTCTTAGGTTGTCAGGAGATTATCTTGCAATCACAACTTTAGGATTCAGCGAAATAATAAGGATTCTGGCACTCAATCTGAGATCCGTGACGAACGGAGCTCTCGGGCTTAAAGGTATTCCCACCTACACCAATGTATGGTGGGCCTGGGGTTGGTTGTTTGCAACGGTGTTATTCATAGCCAGTTTGGTTAACAGCAGTTATGGTAGGGCATTGAAGGCCATACGTGAAGACCGTGTCGCGGCTGAATCGATGGGGATAAACGTTTTCAGGCATCAGTTAATGGCCTTTGTTGTAGGAGGATTTTTTGCCGGTATTGCGGGTTCTCTTTATGCCCACTGGCTATCCACAATTGATCCCAGAACAACCACGATAGGAGTCCTACTGACTTTCAACGCTTTGATAATGATAGTTATAGGCGGTCTTGGCAGTATAAGTGGTGCCATCATTGGCGCAGCTCTTTTCGCTTTCCTGACCGAGTGGCTGAGATTCCTAGAGGAATCTATAAGGATTTTCTCATTCGAATTCTCCGGTATTCCTGGCATGAGAATGCTGGTACTTTCGGCTCTCTTCGTAATCGTGATGATCTTCTGGCCACGTGGCATAATGGGAAAAAATGAGTTGACATGGAACAATCTGTACAACTGGATCTTTAGAAAAAAGGGTGAAGCCAATGAGTAAACTTTTAGAACTTGATCACGTAACCATGAAGTTTGGTGGGCTTGTTGCCGTAAATGATTTCGATAATTACATTGAAGAAGGAGAAATTCTTGGCTTGATTGGCCCCAATGGTGCAGGAAAAACAACTGTGTTCAATGTGATAACAGGTGTTTATATTCCAACAGAAGGGCGAATAATCTTTAATGGTGTGGATATCACACCTTTTAAGCCTCACCAGATCACACATCTTGGTATTGCAAGAACGTTCCAGAACATAAGGTTGTTTGAAGAAATGACCGTTCTGGAAAATGTTATGGTGGCCCAGCATCACGAGCTTGCTACGACAGATGCTGAAAAATTGTTGCGGCAAGCAGGTAGGGAACCTTACGGTGCTGGTGGGATGTGGTTCTGGAAAGCTGTTTTGAGATTGGGTTATCTAGACAAAGAAAAAAGCATAATGAAAAAATCAATGGAGCTCTTAGAACGGATGGGATTGGCGGAATTTGCAAACGAAAAAGCGAGTTCTCTTCCATACGGTGCACAACGGCTTTTGGAAATTGCAAGGGCTTTAGCAACTGATGCAAAACTTCTCTTGCTGGACGAGCCTGCCGCCGGAATGAATCCATCCGAAAGTCATGATTTGATGAATATGATCCGGAAAATCCGGGACGAATTTGGTGTTACTATTTTCCTTATAGAACATGATATGAAAGTCGTCATGGGATTGTGTGAACGTATTTTAGTCATGGATTACGGAAAACTCATCGCAAACGGAACACCCGAAGAGGTTCAGAAGAATCCGAAAGTAATAGAGGCTTATCTCGGGGAGGAATGGCAGAATGTCGGAACGTGATTTCTTATTGACAATAGAAGATCTCAGGGTAAACTATGGAGCAATAAAAGCTTTGAAAGGTATAAGCCTCAACGTTCCCCAAGGGAAAATAGTTACATTGATCGGTGCAAATGGTGCGGGAAAAACAACCACGCTTTCGGCTATTAGTGGCTTAGTGAAAGCTGCATCTGGAAAAATTACTTTTAACGGCGAAGATATAACCAATCTTCCACCTCACGAAATTAACCACAGAGGAATTTCGTTAGTTCCTGAAGGCAGGAGAATATTCCCAAACCTGACGGTACGGGAAAATCTCCTCATGGGAGCCTACAACAGAAAAGACAAAGATGAAGTCCAGAAAAGTATGCAATGGGTATTCGACTTATTTCCCCGTTTGAAAGAACGTATAAACCAGCTTGGTGGAACGCTTTCAGGCGGTGAACAGCAAATGTTGGCCATAAGCAGGGCTTTGATGTCAAAACCAAAGCTCCTCATGATGGATGAACCATCTCTTGGCCTTGCTCCCATGCTGGTAATGGAGGTTTTTGAAGTCATAAAAAAGATAAACGAAGATGGCGGAACAATTCTCCTAATTGAACAGAACGCAGCTGGAGCACTCAAGGTTTCTCATTATGGCTACGTTCTCGAAACAGGAAGGATAACGCTTGAAGGCCCTTCAAAAGAGCTTTTAGCTAACGAAGAGGTTAAAAACGCTTATTTAGGAATTTGAGCTTAAAACACTTGAGAGGGTTGAAGATATGCGTATAGGCATCATTGGTGTAGGAAACATTGGAAGTATCCTTGCCAGAAAGATTCATAATAGATTTTCAATGGACGTGGGAATGCTTTTTCTGTGCGACCGTTTCCCCGAAAAACTCAGGGATTTTGCCGATAATGATAAAGTTAAAATCTCTGACGACCCAGAGAAAGTTTGTGAACAGTCGGATGTGATATTTCTTGCCGTCAAACCTCAAGACGCAGATAACTTGCTATCACAGATAGCAAGCATAGACTTTTCGGAAAAAGCGGTTGTGAGCACGATGACGGGAATTTCCGTGTCGACGATTCAGAAAGCGTTGGATGCAAAAAACGTCGCCAGAATTATGCCAAATATCCCAATAGATATAGGAAAAGGTGTAATCGCGCTTTATTTTTCTGATTCCTTTGAGAAAGCCAGAAGGGAACTCATTCTTAAACTTTTGGACCCTCTTGGTACAGTTATTACCGTAAACGAGAAAGATTTTCCGGCTGTTACGGCGTTGAGTGGTAGCGGCCCGGCGTTCATTTTTGTTATTATAGAGGCATTGATTGACGTTGGGCTGAAAATGGGGCTTTCGTATGATACTTCTAGAGCACTGATTCTTGATATGATTCTCGGCTCGGTAGAGCTGTTAAAAGTGAAAGGGAACCATCCTGGTGAGTTCAGGCACATAGTGACTTCTCCCGGAGGAACAACGATTGAAGGGATTTATTCTCTGGAACGTGAAGGGCTCAGAGGTACGATTATGAAAGTCCTTTTTGACACCTACTCTCGAGCTATCGATATAAGTAAGAAGGCTTCAGGTGTAGATAATACATAATTTTTTTCATTCTTCGGACTATTTCCTGTATAATTTCTAATATCCTTTCGCTATTTTCATGGTGCCCTTGTCTTCTGTTTAATAAGAAGATAAGGGCACCAAGATTTCAGGCAAGTGTTTCGAATATACTTCCGTAACTACAAAATTTAGGTTAATAGGAAAAGATTCTTAGGAATGAACGGTAAAACTCGCTCTTGTAATAAAAGCATACTTGAGTAGATATTCTTAGTTCAATAGTATGGTAAAATTTTGGTGTGACATTAAGTCGTGTCATCCATGGTTTGTTCTCAATTTAGGAGTCTATTTCGTATTTTTTAACATATAAAAACGATGAACTACTTCTTTTCTTATTTTAACTGGGAAGTATTAAGGTTTATTTGTCTAAAAAACATTATGTATGCTTGAAGCATACAACTTTTTATTTGGCAGTATAAAATAAATGCTGTAAAAATAAAAAAAGCCCTGTATCCTAGAATAGGAAGAACACATAAACCATACAAAGGAGGGATACAGGGCCCATGGAAATCAAAGATATTATACTCCAATTTCTCACAGAAAATGAAGAAGGAATGAGAAATCTTCTAACCTGGTTTTTGAATACGGTTATGGAATATGAAGCCCGGATACAGGCTGGAGCAGACTACTACGAGAGAACAAAAAACAGAAGAGCACACCGCAACGGTTATAAGAAAAAGAAGTTTGAACACCAGATTAGGAAAATTGGAGTTGAAGAAACCCCAATTCAGAGAATTCCCCTTCGAAACCAGGGTCTTTGATAAATACTCAAGAGTAGAGAAAGCATTAAAGAACGCTATTGTCGAATCATATCTTCAGGGTGTTTCTACTCGCAGGATAAAG
>NZ_JGCK01000034.1:0-16305 GCF_001639905.1 Kosmotoga sp. DU53
AACTTCATAACCATAGCTCTTGAACAAAGATCTCTAACATATAGATATTTTCTTTGTTATCATCAACAGCCAGAATTTTCATGTTTATCACTTTCCTTATTTTCGAAAAGATATTTCTCTATTTCTGGTATGAAATTCTCAGGAAAAAAAGGTTTCTTGATGTATCCAACACAGCCGATGGCAAGCGCCTTTTCTTCATCTGCTGGCATGGCGTAAGAAGTTACAGCGACTATTGGAATATGACTAATCTCGTCTATACTCTTTATCCGCTTCGCCACCTCGTAGCCATCTAACTCAGGGAGCTGTATATCCAGAAGGATAAGGTCAGGTTTCTTCTCTATAGCTTTTTTTATCCCTTTGATCCCATCGATGGCTGTAATGACCTCATATCCTTTACTTTCAAGAAGAAAGGTTATTAAATACAGATTCTGTTCGTTATCATCTATCACCAGTACTTTTTTCTTCATGATTATTCTCCTCCACAGATCTGAGCGGCAGGGTGAATGTAAATGTAGAACCTTTACCGTATTCGCTCTCAACCCAGATCTCACCGCCCAACAATGTCACAAGTTTTTTGGAAAGATAAAGCCCCAGCCCAGCACCTTGATATCTGCGCCGCGCTGAACCGCTTATCTGTCGAAATGCTTCAAATAATGTTTCCATATCTTCTTTCTTTATCCCTTTTCCTGTATCTGAAACGCTGATTTTCAGTTTATCTCTGTCTACCTCGCATTTTATCCTTATCTCGCCCTTTTCTGTGAATTTAATCGCGTTACTGACCAGATTCAGGAGAATCTGGAAAACCCTTCTTTTATCACTGTAGATCTCTGGAATCTCGTCGGGTATCTCTGTAATTAACTTCACTTCTTTTTTAGAAATCAACGGCGAAACATTTTGTACAACTTCAGAAATAACGTCTTTAATGTTGAATTTATCCTTAGAAAAACTCATTTTCCCAGCTTTCAATCTTGGAGATATCCAGGATATCGTTTATTAGATTTAAGAGGTGTATTGAAGAGCTGTGAACCATAGAGAGTTGCTTTCTCTGCTCCTCGTTGATGTCTCCTGCAATGCCCTGTAAAATCATGCTAACGAACCCAATAATGGAGTTGAGAGGGGTTCTCAACTCATGACTCATGGTAGCAAGAAATTCAGATTTAAGACGTTCTAACTCTTTGATCTTGATATTATCTTGTTCTATAGTTTTTATCATCTTCCTTGCGTTTGTGAGAATAACATAATACATTAGGAGAATAACAGCGAGGAATGTAACGGCAATAATAATCGGAATGAGAAGGGACAATTTTTTTATATGAGTGTAGATAATATTATTGGGTACACTTGCAACCAGAAAGGTATCCGTATCTCCTATCATCATAGTATACCATGTTATTTTCCCATCTGAGTCCAACGTATCATCTTTGAGAACATCAAATATTTTTCCTTTTGACGAAATGTATTTTGAGTTAGTTGCGATATAGATCTCATATACAATGTTTCCTATATTGATTTCATCTAAGAGTTTTGTCATGTCAAAAGAAACAAAATCATGACCTATAACCGTGGTATTTTCACGTATTGGAGAACACACATTGACAACAATCGATTGATTCTCAAATTCTATATCTAAAGTTGTTTCTGACACGTCTTCACAACTTATTGCTTTTTCCATGTTTGAGTTTCCAACAGAAGCAATGATGTTTCCTGAAACAATTCGAATGGCACTTTTCAAATTCCGGAGTGTACTAGCACCATCGAGATATTTCGGTGCAGTATATTCTTGAAGTTCTTTGAGGGTGATGTTACCACCGAGATATTCAACTATCATCTTCCTGATCATAGTACGGCTGGAAAGGCTTTCTGCTCCCTCGATACAGCGTTCAAGGAAACTCTCAACAGTTTTCTCGGATAATTTGGCGTTGTTTGAGAAGCTCTCATGGACTTCTTTTGTAAGTTCATTTTTCATTGGCAGGTATATCCCAAATAGTATAGCGAATAATATGATCAGCAAAGAAAGAAGTAGACTCAATCTGAAGATGTTCAACAACTTATTCATAGAACGCCTCCAGGCAATTAAACGAAAAGAAGAACATTTAAATAATGACAATGTCATCCAAAGGATGATTTTGTATGGGAACAAGACAATCTCCCCGTACATTTTGACTAACCGCGAATATATAAAGGATCATGCTGTTTTCAATGACCTTCCATCTTGCCTTTAAGTTGGTTAAAAGTATGTGCTTTGAATTCGTTATATACAATTAATTATATGTTTTTGTCATTATGTTCCCCTTTCATTGATATTATATTTGTTCATATGATTGTGTTTTATTATTTCATTAGTATTACTTATTCATTCGTATGATTGGCTCATTGGATTTAGTATAAAATCTGGGAGTATGTTAAAGGTCTGAAATTTTCTGTGTACCTGATTTGTTAGAATTAAAGTCGGTTTTATCAATAAAATAACCCTCCACTCTGCAAAGTGGAGGGTTTGATTCTAAAAAATTGTAACGGTTAGAGTTAGAGGCAGTTTAAAAACAATTTTAGCCCAACGTGTTTATCAACTTTTCTAGAGCTTTTTCAACTGAGGCTTTAATTGTATTAACGTCGGAGGAAACCATGAGTCTTTTATCAGCCTTTTCTATTTTTATTAGGTCACTTTCTATTAAATACCAGATGTGATGTGAAATCTCTGAGTTTGACAATTTCAAGGTCCTTCCTAAATCTGATACATCTATTTTTTCTTTTACAGCTGCTTTTAATATTTGCAGTCTTATTTCGTTTCCCAGAGCCTTAAAAAGAAGGCTGACACAACTTAAAGGCTCATCTTTCTTTTCAGCGGCTTTATGTATCCGATCGTAGCCGTTTATGCTCATTACCAGATCGTCATTTACGGAGCTTAAAGATGAAAGACCATAGAAATAAGAAACACCAAGAACGATTTTTTCTGCCTTCGTTGCGAAATCCTTGGATAGTACAAGCTTTTTCAAATATTCTTCTCCGTAGTCATTTAAATAGCCTTCTAAGAATCTCAGGTAGTTCTGATTTGATTTCTTTACTTTATCTTCTATTGGCTTAAATATATGCTCATAATACCATTCAAGCAAATACAGATAATCATGCTTGGCTTTTGAAAGGTCTGAAAAGAATTCAAGAACTACCGCCTTTTGTTCTACAGGGAAAAGCAGATTCTTGCTTACAAACATGAGCATCTTTTCCTGGTTGTCGATGAGTTCCTCGATGAGTTTTTCGAATGATTCAACGTTTTCGTCCTTTTCAATAATCGGACCAAAACCTGAACAAATAAACTGCTGTAGAAGCTCTTTTTCGGACATGTTTTTGACAAAATCGATGAACTCTTCTACGCTTTTGATATCGTGATGCACTATGTTTAGAGCTGGGCAGAGTCCAAAAGAGGTTTCCCAATGGAAATATTTGTCCATCAATTCTTTGATATCTTCTGGTAGTTCTTGAAGAGTCTCATTTACCCATGCTTCTAGTTCCGGAGAAGGGTAGAATTTGTTCTTTATACCGGGTTTGTCGTATGCTCTTCTAAAATTTTCGTGGTTGTTAAGCCTTTCAAGGCTCATCAAAAAGTCAAAGACAATCGAATCAGTCAGAACAACTTTTTCCATTAACCCCATATATTTCCCCCCCATTTCATCATGTGAATACGCTGTTTTTTATACTGTCTACCTGTAAAGCTTGTAGTTTACCATTCTGTTAGAACACGATAGAACAGTTGAGCATATATTCTTGCCAGCATTATCAAATCATCGATGAGGACTCTCTCATCGGGTTTGTGACCGGTGAACTCCCTACCCGGGAAAAGCGCTCCAAAGGCTACGGCATTGGGAACTGCTCTGGCGTAGGTTCCGCCACCTGTTGTAAGGAGTTTAGCCTCTTCACCTGTAACCTCTTCATAGACTTCTTTAAGAAGTCTCACAAGATCGCTGTCTGGTGACATATAGAGTGGATCATGATGATGCTTCCTTTCCACTGTTAACCCCTTCATTGCTTCTTTTACCTGCGAGAAAATCCGTTCTTCGTTGAAGAAAACTGGATATCTTATGTTTATAACCGCTTCTAATGCGTCTCCGTTTACCTTGAGTGTTCCTAAGTTTACCGTGAGGGGACCGGTGATTCCATCCATACCAGAAATTCCGAGGGAATAACCATCGATTTCGTAACCGATCTTTTCATTCAGAAGTTTAATAAACCTTTCAAATGACTCGTTGTTTAAATTTATCTTTGAAAGAAGGTCGAGCATTGGAGCTATCGCATTGACACCATTTTGAGGTTCTGCGCCGTGTGCTGAAACGCCTTCGAAGTTAATTCTCAGTTTGGTCCCTTCCTTTTTCCAGTTTATCTTAGTATCATTCTTTGGTTTGAATTCTTTGAGAAGCTTTTCTACCTCATCGAGTACTCCGCTGAGCACAACGTAAGCGGATGCTGGAACCATATTCGAAGCGTTGCCACCATCAATTTCTTCTATTCGCAAATTTCCCTTCCATTCTCCCACTTCTCCGATAAAATGATAGTTTACTATTCCTTTTTCCGCATGGATGATAGGGAACGAAGCATCGGGTGTAACGGACATTTCAGGTGTTTCTTCTTTCTTGAGATAATAATCAATTCCCTTCCAACCTGACTCTTCATCTGTACCGAATATAACTCTAATTCTGTTTTTGACTGGAATTCCAGAATCTTTTACAGCCTTAAGTGCGTAAAGAGCTGCTATCGTTGGTCCTTTATCATCAATTGCTCCTCTACCCCATATATAGCCATCTTTTACAATCCCACCGTAAGGATCAACGCTCCAACCGTCACCCTCCGGGACAACATCGAGGTGACCTAAAACTCCAAACAGTTTTCCTGAGTTACCGAATTCGGCGTGCCCTGCGTAATTATCTACGTTTTTAACGTTGAACCCAAGAGATTCACTCAATTTAAGGGCATAATCCAATGCTTTTTTAACATCTTCACCAAATGGAGCATCGGGTTTTGGTGTTCCTTCAACGGAGGGTATTTTAAGAAGTTCTGAAACGGATTCAACTATTTTGTCGCGTAATTCAAGAACAATTTCGTCAATTTTTGTATTCACGCTTTCTCCTCCAATCTTTTTGTGATTTCTCTTACATATTGTGTTTCTCCGCGATGACATAGTAAAGTTCCTTCATTGGAAACAACGACTATCATATCTTCAACATGAGAAATACCGATATTCCTCTGTGTGGTATTTACTAGAAGAGAATTTCTTACATTGTGTAGAATAAAATTTCCCTTAACGACGTTACCATTTTCATCCTTTTCTTCCAGATCGTAAACGGAATCCCAGCTTCCAACATCGTTCCAATAAAAATTCGCTGGAATTACAATAACATTATCTGCTTTTTCCATTATCCCATAATCTACAGAAATGTTGGGCATGCCCTTGTAAACGCTCTCAAGTTTCGAATAATCATTTTTGATTTCTTTCATAGCTGAGTTGATATCCTTTAAGTGCGAAGCAAGAGCTTTATCGAAAGAGGATTTTTTCCATACAAACATTCCAGAATTCCAGTAAAAACGTCCATCTTTTACATAACGTTGGGCGACATCAAAAGAAGGCTTTTCGTGGAATTTTTTTACGGTGAAACTTCCCGTTTCTGAATTGAATGTCTCACCTCTTTCAATATAACCGTAACCTGTATGAGGTGAATTTGGTGTAATACCTATAGTGACAAGGATATTGTTTTTTGATGCTTCTTTGATTGCGGAATTCATGGTTCTTTCAAAGGTTTCTTTATCTCTTATAATATGATCAGAAGGTAGAACTACTATTATATCTTCATCAGAAGCATGCAAACACCCCAGAGCGATTGCAGGAGCAGTATTACGCCTGAAAGGCTCTATCAATATGTTTTGTTGCGGAAAATTCGGAAGATAATTCGTGAACAATGCTTTTTGTTCTCGGGTGGTAACTATATAGATTTTATCCGCAAATGCCTGTGCCCTTTCCACTGTTAGCTCTATTAGAGTCTTTTCTGCTCCAAAAATGTGAAATTGCTTTGGCTTTTTTCTGGTACTGAGGGGCCACAACCTTTCCCCTATACCCCCTGCCATTATTACTGCGATTATCAAAAGTATCACCTCCATTATATTAGGATATCAGAAAAAAGGGAGTTGTTTCAAAATGTAGTATAATTGTTAAAGGTGGATATGATTCGTATATGTGGGGTTGATTGTATGAGATATTTGTTTCCCCTTTTTATAATGGTGGCGGTTTCAGTTCTTATAACGACAATTTTTATCATACAAGGGTTCACTTTTAACTTCCAGCTGGAGATAGTCCCTTTGATTGCTTTTTATGTATTTACTGATCTATTTAGGATAAAAAAATCAAAGATAAAACTTGTCACCAATTTTGCTGGTGCAGTTCCTATTGTAGTTTTTGGGGCACCGTATTTTCTTCCTTTTATTGCATTTTTCTCCAGTTTCTTTAAAAAACACTCTGAAGGGCCTGACTTGATAAAAAGAAAGCTGTACGGGGCCCTTCACTATTTCGTTATGTACGGAGTTGCCGTATATTTTTCGGATAACGTAAGAAACCCCTACATAGCTCTGCTGGTGTTTGCAATAGTGGCAAAAGCACTGAACTTTATTATGGGAGATCTGTTGTACGCGTATATTAGAAAAAAACAGGTATTTGATTCAGAGCTGTTGAAAGTTAGTGGTATAGAATTTATTTATTTTGTATTTCTCGCGATTTATGGTGGCCTTATGTGGCGGCTTTATGAACTTGGCCTTGCTTTTGAAACCATTTTAGTTTTCCTTCTTTATCCTGTCATTGTGGGAATCGTTTGGGTATATGTTCAGTTTTCAAACATCTCTAAAGAACGAAAGAAAAGTATAGAAAGAATAGAGAGTATAAGGGAAAAGGCTTAAAAAGATTTTAGAAATGATTTCAATAGTTCGATCAAATCCGGACTTTGAAGAGGCGTTAAATACAATGGCGCAAATAGTAAATGACGCGTTAGGTTACAAATACTGTATTATAAATCTTCTGGATAGAAGGAATAATAAGATAATTCGTGTTGCACAATCAGGATTAACAAAAGAAGAGTTCGATAAGCTGAAGTCAAATCCTCCACCGATTGACTATATAATGCAGGTTTTAGATGACCAGTTCAAAGTAAGTAGATCGTATTTTATACCTGAAGGTGCTAAAGAGATTGATACCACATATGCTTATGTCGGCGATTACGATGAACTTTTGAAATCCGAAGCAGAATGGAAGCCGGGCGATGTATTGATTGTTCCCATAATGAGAAACGAAGAAATGGTTGGTTATATATCTGTCGACGCGCCCAAAGATGGAAAAAGGCCTCAGTTTGAAGATATTGAAATGCTCGAAATCATCGCGGATCAAATATTGAGAGTAATAGAGGATTCAACCAGGTTCAGAGAAATTCTTATGGCTAGTAAGACCGATCTTGCAACAGGGCTGTACACCCATACAGAATTTTATTCAGTCTTAGAAAAACTAATAAAATCGAAAGAAAAACGTTTCTCAATCATTATGATAGACCTTGACAACTTCAAGGAAATAAATGATACCTATGGGCATGTTGTTGGAGATCAGGTGATAGAAAAGATAGCTCGGGTTATAAGGAAGAACCTTAGAAAGAAAGATATTGGTGCAAGATACGGTGGAGATGAATTCGCTGTAATCGCTATGGATGCTTCAAAAGCAGACGCTATGAATATTGCTAAAAGGATCAGTAAGGAGATAAGAGAAATATCTGTAGGAAAGATAAAAATGAGAGTAACATGTAGTATGGGGATTGCCTCATATCCTTTCGACGGTGAAAGTGCTTCTGATCTGGTTGAAAAAGCTGATAGGGCTTTGTACGCTGCGAAAAAAGCCGGGAAAAATAAAATTTATGCTATCTAAGATTCTATTGATTTTGATATCACTCGCTTAAAAACTTCAACAACTTTTGGATCAAAAGATTTTCCTTTCTCACTTTCAATGATCCTCAATGCTTCTTTTTTGGGGTATGGTGCTCTGTGGAATCTTTTTGAGATAATGGCGAAATATGTATCAACCAGATTGACAACCTTGGCTCTTGTTGATATATGATCACCGGATAGACCATCCGGGTATCCCTGGCCATTGTAGCGTTCATGATGGTGCTTTATGATATTCTTCCAGAAGTGGTGATAGCGAGAGTTGAGAAACTAATCTTGCTCCGATTAACGGATGTTTTTCAACAATTGCCCTTTCATTTTCCGTTAGGATCCCCGGTTTGTGGAGAATGCTTTCAGGAATTTCTATCATCCCGATATCATGGAGAATAACGCCAAACTCTATAGCTTCAAGCTCTTCTTCATCTTGTACCCCTAATTCCTGAGCTGTCAAAAGTGCTACTTCCACCATCGTTTTAATATCAGGTGTCACGCTGTGAGAACGTTCTTCGATCTCTTGTCCGAGTGCCGTAAGGAGCTTTTTGAAATGTGCTCTAGCAATTTCGCGTTCCAATTCGATTTTTTTCTTACACTTTTCCAGTCCCTCTCTTAACTTACCTAGCTCGTTGAGTAGCTTTTTCCGTTCGGAAGAACAGGACTTGATTGCTGTAAGTAATTTTATGTGTTCCTTATAATGTACGATTACCTTTCTGTCTCGATTTTCGAGTACTTTGGAAAGCTCTTTTTGGTCATTTTGGATTTCATTTGTTTCTGCAGCGATTTTACTAATTGTAAGAGCTAAAGGAAGGTATGATATGAAAATTATAATACCTAATGAAACAAGAAGGAACATAAGGGAATTTATCCATTGTTCTCCGATTCCTAGAACATAATCCGAACCCAAAATATTGAATGTTGTGAACTGATAAAAATGATCTGACCCCTTCAAAACATCTTTGCTAGATTCACTCAACACCAATGGCGTTGAAGAATATAGCATTTTTCCATTTTCGTCCGCTATGTACCAAATAATTTTTGGAACATTGAAAAATTTCTCTATGAATTTTATGGGTACCTCAACCAAATATCCCTTATCGTTCTCTTTTTTCAGAAACTTGAAGCTGGCTTCCTCACATAGAATGCCTTCTCCTATTGAAAAGTTTTGATCCCCTATCAGGCGTTCTAATTCGATTCCCATCACTGTTCCATCTTCAACCTGTTCGATAAAAACACCCGGAAGCTCAGGATTCACAGAGATCATTTGCAGAATTGACTCGAAGTTTTCTTTTGCCATGGTAGCTCTATCTCGGACACTTTTTGTGTATATAGAAGAAATTAAAACAATCGCGATAACCGTCCACACAATATAATTGATCCAAACAGCAGCAACTGCGCGTTTTGAATACTTCTTCAAATCACCAATGCTTTTCTCCATTGAAAACTTCCTCCAATGTTATTATGCTGCATTCCTTTGTTGCGTAATAATTTTCGGTAATCGTAACCGGGCCATCTATCCCCTCAAAAGAAAAGTTTATAAGTTCTGTAAATGCCCGCTTTAAATCATTGTGATATCTTTCCAAAAGCAGTTTAGCAAGGATGACGGCGTTATAAGTTCCAACGTAGTCGGCATTTTTACTTGGCGCTATCTTTTTCGAAACAGGCATAAACACTTTCAGTTTATCGATATATTTTCTGGAAAAGAGCAAAAGATTTTTGTCCATAGCATAATCAGAAGCATATATTTTTCCTTTATAACCTATGTCGAAGAGTTTTTTGCACAGCATACCCGTTGTTTTGCCGTCGGTTACACATAGAATTCCGTCGAAGTTTAATACATTATCGGGAAGTTCAAATTCTTTCTTGGCATCTTTGTGAAGACAATGAACTATAACTTCTTCGCCTTCAAATTCAAGCTTTAAAATTTCTATAAAGGGTAAAGCATAAGCGTCATTCTCTTCTCCCTTAATGACAAGAAGTCTCTTTATCTCATCTTTCATCATTTCTTGAACCAGCATCTCGATTTGTTTTCTATCCTCAACAGCCATAGTTACTATTCTTCTGTCGATTCCTACAACACGGGGAGAAGTGACAGTGGGAGAAATCGCATACATGTCCAATTCAACCAGGATGGGCAACAAAACTTCAGCCTCTGAACTAAGTCGTGGCCCGATTATCAGCCGAATCCCATGACGTGAAACCATTTCAAGTTGTTTTTTAACAGTATCGGGATTATATCGTATTTTGAAAACCTTCAAATCAAGATTATACGCTTCGTAAGCTTCCTCAAAAGCTCGCAGCATATCGCTGCTGTCATCGTAAAGTAAAATGACACCGGAAATTGAAACTATCCTTAAAATACTAAAAACTGCGGATATGATAACAACTATTCCTAAAAGAACAAGCCAAAAGATTTTTGCTCGTTCTCTTTTACTTTCTTTTGTTCCTGTCATTTGCTGCCCCCGTACCTGTGTAAAATCAAATATTACCATATTTATTCCTAGGAACCCCGAAAGATTTTAGAAAATCCTAGGGTATTGTAACACTTTATTTTGAATCTGTGACCGGTAAGATTCGACTTATTTTTTTGATTTTGTATTGTGTAAGTCAATTGTGAAAGAATTTTTGATTCAGACAACATAAAGCACTTTTTCTTGAAATAACTCTTTGAAAAAAGATATTATTTCTATATGTTCAAATAAAGTATTTGTTTGTTTCTTGTCACTTGTTGCTATATAAATATCCTGTTTTTTTCGGGAAGTGTAGAAAAAGTTATACATGATGGTATGATGTAGAAATCGTACTTTGCGGGAAAAGGCGAACATGATTGCTCTGTTTTTAATCTTAGGTTAATTATAGCACAAAAATTAGCAAGAAATTATTTCGAAAACGACTGCATTGCTGACGTTTGACGATACTTCACATCGGATGCCAGATCTCAAACAAGAATTCAGTTGTTAGTTCCTAGTTTTTGAACTTTCTAAACCCTGTACCCCAGATCCGATACCCGATCTTTATCTAAACCCCAGTCTTCAACATTCAATCTCGCCCTCTAAAAGATACTTAGCCACAACGAAGTTGCGCAGAGCCGTGACGTAGTCACGCAGAGCCTGAGCGAAGCTTAGCATAAGCTGCCCTGCAGCGCCAAGCCTCAGCCTCGCAAGCGTCAACGCCGCGAGCCTCCGGAACGAAGTTCCGCACTTCCGCCGCAAAGCGACTCTCAAACCTTCAACAACGTAGCTTTGACCTTAACGCCATCGATTTGCCCAAGTTTTCCAGTAAGGGCTCCAATTTCGTCAGTCGTTCCATCAACCAATACGGAAATTATAGAGATTTGTCTCTCTTTAACCGGTAAACCCATCCGTCCTAAAATTACGTCTGCAAATTGATGTAGAATTTCGTTAACCCTGGCATAATTTTCACGGTTTAAAACGGTTATTGCCACTATGCCCACTTTTCTTTCCTGCAAATTTATCACCTCAGAACTATGTTATCAAAGAGATTTGAATAGTGGGTTAAACGCTTTCGATGGTACAATAAAATTGTGATGGAATTGAGGTAAGAAAGGAGATAAAAATGAAAGTCTTTCTTATCACTGGACCTACCGGATCTGGAAAAACAGAACTTATAATCTCCGAAATGGAGAAAGCGCATCGTTCCAACCCTTTTTCATACGTTTTTGTTGGTCCAACCGGTAGTTACGTCAAAACAATCAGGGAAGCCTTTGTAAATCGGGTTGGGAGTATCGTTGCATCCAGATTTATGGCGATTGACGAGTTTGCTGTAACGATTATGAAGAAGCTTCGCCCGGAAATGCTTCACATCAGCAGCAATATCGTTAAATCTGAAATAAGCGATATCCTTGAGGAAATCGGAAGAAAAGACCTGGCACAATCTCCGACTTTTGTAGAATATGTATTTGACATAATTAATGATGTGAAAGAAAATGATGGATTCGATAAGATATTTGCCCAAGATGATGAAATCACCTTGCTTATGAGAAGCCTTTATTCAAAACTTTCAAATAGATTCAATTCGAATCTCATATACGACACCTTTGATGCTTATCTTTCTTTAGCAGAATTATCGGACGAACTACATCCCGGTGAATTTGGAGAAACCTTGTTTATAGACGGCTTCCACGACTTTTCGCCGGCTGTAAAAGCTTTTCTCGAAGGGATTGTTCCAATCTTTTCAAAGGTTTTTATAACTGCTCCAGAAGACGCAAACCGGTGTGAATTGTTTGCCGAGGCAAGAACCATTATTGATTTTGTTGAAGAACGGGAAGGGAAAATTGATTCAAGCGGCGAGATTATAACCTCCGAAAAGAGATTCCTTTCAGAACAACATCTACCAAAAAATCTCGAACCTTTCCTCAAAACCTTTTTCTCAGAGCAAAAAATCACTCAAAGCTGCGAAAATGTTGAAGTTATTGTAGCCTCGGATATTTTCAACGAAGTGGAATACATTTCGAGAGAAATAAAACGTACGATAAAATCCGGTTACGAGCCTGGAGATATTGCGATCGTTGCATCTGATTTTTCCAGATACGAAAAATTGTTTTCAGAAAGATTAGGCGAGTACGGTATCCCGTTCAGAAGCGAAGGGGATGAACCTCTTTTAGAATCCAGAGCGGTGAAAATGCTTCTTTTACCCTTTGAAACGGCGGTCAATGGTTTCAAACCAGAAAAGATCGTTGCAATGGGAGATTTTGGTTATGGCGGCAGTAAACTTGACACAAAGTTTTTCGAATCCATCGCTATACAGGCACGACTTATTTATGACTACCCCACTCTTACGTTGCAGAAAAGAGTTGAAAGCTGGGAAGAACGATTGGAAAGATACAAAGAGCTTGTTCAGAGAAAGATAAGAGCTGTTGAAGAGATTTCCGATGAGGAATTCATCGAGCAGGAAATCAGTGGATACAGAGAAGTAATTCTGAGGGTAGATGAAGAAATCGAGCCAGCAATAGAGAGGATTTTTCAGGTTCTCGCGCCATTTCGTAGCCTTTCTAGAAGGGATTGTCGAATATACCGCGAATATTTTTATGAATGGTCAGAACTCATAAGAATTGAAGAACGCTATAGAAAACTGGTTGAAGAGTCAGAAGAGGAACCATTCAGGAAACTTGAAGGGGAGCGTGAATTATTAGCGCTGAAAAGATTCTTTAATGATGTACTGCCTGCTTTAGAAGAGCTTCTCCTTTTTCTCGGGAAAGAGCGAATTTCTCCAGCTGATTATCATAGGTATCTAATGCTCATTTTGAGGAACACCTCTTTTAAAAGTTCCAGGGCCATTGAGAACAGGGTTGAGATTCAATCTTTGCTGAATGCTCGTTTTTCACGAAAAAAAATAAAATTCTTTGTTGGATTTAATGACGGTTACTATCCTATGATTCGAATGAATCCCCTGTACAGTTTTACCCAATATGACGAGAAAGCTCCTAAAGACTTGCTTCTGGTAAAAGAGAAACAGCAGAAGCTGAATCTATACCTTGCGGTTACAAGAACATCCGATAGGCTTTATTTTTCTTATCCTGAATCTACGATTGATGGTGAGCCTCTTTTGCCATCAGCATACCTTCAGGATGTAATTAAAAGTGCGGTGGTAACTCCTGAACGAGTTGGTCAAAAGGAAGGTAGAAAGGTGGATATTATTCCAGAGCTCGAAACGGTTATGAGTGAAAAGGAGCTAAAGATAGCGGTTGCCAGCCATTTTAATACCAGGCACTGGGAAATGTTGAAAGATAAGCTTGGAATGGATAATCTAGAAAAAGTACTGCAGGGTTTCAATCGGGAATTCACCTGGATAATCAGCGATCGAAAAAAGATAGAAGATCATATTGGAAAGGTCTTTAGTTTTTCCAGATTGCAGAGTTATCACAAGTGCCCCTTTTCCTTTTATTTGGCCTATATCCTGAAAATACAGACGCCGGAAGAGGGACTTTTTGAGCTAACCCCGCTGGAGGAAGGTAATGTTTATCATAACGTGCTCAAAGACTACTTCTCGAAGAGTGCTCTCGACTGGGAAAAATCCCTCGAGGAAAACATGAGGAAGTATATCAGACATGACAGTGAACTGGTTTTTAAATTCGAATATGAACGCCTTCGAAGGGTAATTGCCGAATATATTCAGATAAAGGAATCAAAGAAACTGCCAAAGGTGGAAGGGGAATTCGAACCGACATATTTTGAGCTGGGTTTCGGGATGGGTAATCAGAAGCCGGTGAAGATCCTGGAAGATGCTTACATAAGGGGAAAGATAGATAGAATCGATGTGGATAAAGATACGGGTGCGATGTATATTATGGACTACAAGAGAGGAAACTCCGGCGAGAAAGAACAGCTAATACTTTACTCTATTGCAGCAAACAAATTGTTGAAAGAAAAAGGATATTTTGTGGTCGGGGGTAGTTTTAGGCCGCTTTCTGGTAGCACAAATTTCAAGGATAGTTTTGTCGTTGTTACAGACGAAGGAAAGGATATATGGAAGTTTTCGAAGAGTAAATTTACCAGGGAGGATATTGAGAACTGGGTTAAAGAAAAAACGGAAGGGATATTCAACGGGGTTTATATTCCCAAAATTATTGAAAATAGATCTGGCTGCTACAATTGTTCATTCGCAAAATTAAAGATCTGTTCGGTTATTTTGTGGAGGAAGGAAGAATAATAGTGAGTGTAAACAGGGACATATTCATTTCTGCATCCGCTGGAACGGGAAAAACCTACAGATTGGTGAGTCATTATGTTCAGATATTCGAAGAGGCATTCAGGCACGGTGAAAAACTCGACGTGCACAACGTCGTGGCGATAACATTTACCAGAAAAGCGTCGAAAGAGATGAAAGAGCGGGTGCATTTGAGAATCAACGAAAAAATCGAGAATAATGAGCCCGGCGACTGGAAAAATCTACGTTCCAGATTGATATACGCATGGATTTCAACTATCCATTCCTTCTGTGAACGCATACTCAGGGAGAGTTCTATTTTTCTTGGTATTGATCCGGGATTTGAAATTTTGAGCGGTGTGAGACGGGTGGCTCTTGAGGCACAGGTAGTTAGAACCTATTTTGAGCAGCATCTGGATGAACTTGAGCCTCTTTTCGATTTGATAGGTGTTGACAAAACCTTTGAGCTTTTTAAGAAAGCACTTTCTGGCATGAGGGTGAATTTGAGGATCATTTCCCCTTATGAAGAGGAACCATTAAAGATAGGAAATGACGGAGAAAAGATTCTCCTGGCAACCAGAACCTTCCATAAACACTTTAAGCAATTGGTAGAGCATTATGAGAACGAAGCAAGAAGAAATAATTCCCTTGACTTTGATGATCTTCTTATCAAGACTCGTGACCTGTTGCACAACTTTCCGCAGCTCAGGGAAAAATACGTAAGAAGGTTTAAATACATACTGATAGATGAATTCCAGGATACTGACTGGCTTCAGAAAACGATAATAGACTATCTCCACGAGGAGGAAAGAAACTTTCTTCTCTTTGTTGGTGATGCCAAGCAGTCGATATACCGTTTCAGGGGAGCTGATGTTACGGTATTTAATAGAACAAAGGCAGAATTTGAAATAAAAAATGCTCATCTTGAAACGCTAAGTGTCAACAGGCGTTCGCATCCGGATCTGGTCGAATTTCAGAACAGGCTTTTCTCAAAAATAATGCTTCAGGATCGGAGCGGAAAGTATTACAAATCATTCTACGATACAGAAGTATCTGCCATTCCATACGAACAAGATTCTAACGATTCCAGAGTAAGGGTGCTGGTTTCTGAAAATTCAGACGATTCGCAGGTTGTTGCACAGTATATAAAAAATTTGTTGAGTGAAGAAATAACCTTTAGAAACAAAGATGGTAGCTATTCCACCAGAAAGATCAAACCGGGGGATATAGCGATACTGTTGCGAAAATTCGTAAATGTTAGTAGATATGAAGATGCTCTTGAAGAAAATGGTATCCCGTACTATACGGTTGGAAGCAAAGCCTTTTACGACCGACCAGAAATTGCAGGCCCTCTTGCGTGGCTGGATGTAATCGTTGATCCGCTGGATGATGCGGCATTTGCAAGGTTTCTCCTTTCTCCGGCTTTTGGAGCGACACTCGAAGATCTTTTCGAATTGAAAAGCAAGGAAAAGCACATATCAGACGCTATTCTAAAAACCACAGATGAACGTTTCAAACCGTTACGAGAATTGTTCATCAAATATTCTGAATTAAAGCATGTTCTTTCACCGAGTAGTGTTTTACAGAAATTTGTAGATGAGACGGAATATCTTCCAAAACTTGCCAGCATGAAAAGAGGGGAAAGGGCGATAAACAATGTTAAAAAGATGCTTGAAATAGCAAAAGAAC
>NZ_JGCK01000017.1:0-22616 GCF_001639905.1 Kosmotoga sp. DU53
CTAATAATAGACGAACTGGGATACCTGCCACTGGATACAGAAGGAGCGAAGCTATTCTTTGAACTAGTAAGCCAGAAATACGAACAAGGAAGCATAATCCTGACATCCAACAGAAGCTTTACCGAATGGGACAAGATATTCGAAGACGAAGTATTAGCAACAGCGGTATTAGATAGACTCTTACATCATTGTACAATTGTCAACATTCGTGGAAAAAGCTACAGACTGAAAGAAAAACAGAAAACGGGGCTTGTTGGTATACAGACGACGATTGATAGAAGTGACAAACTACGCAAATCTGATCGATGAAACTACGCAATTTTGTTCGATGTTTTTATGCTTTTTTGGTCGATGTTGACACACCTTTCTATTTGACATTTTGCTTCCAGAGTTTTTACTCAAAGGTCTCCATCCATCAGGAGGGTTTTTCACTAACCAGGCCCCAAAAAGGGAGAAAGCGGAAGTCATAACGGCCAAAATTAGAAAGGTACCGTTTATTCCAAAAAAAGGTATCAGGTAATCTACTTTAAGAGGTGCAAAAAGCAAAGCTGATAATCCAAAACCCATTACTGCAAATGAAACAGCGAGCCCGGGCTTGTCCGGGAACCATTTTCTTACAGGCGGAGCAACGCTAGCGTAAGTTAATCCACAAGCCGTTCCGCCAATTATCCCATAAGTTATAACCAGCCACCAAAGGTAAGGAATTCGATCAATAAGAGACGCCAAACCGTATGCAAGAAAGAATAATCCGGAACCAAACATAGCAGCTTTTCTGGGCCCCGCCTTATCTTGAAACCTTCCAGCAGGAACCATGACGATTGCGAACACAACCATAAAAACGGTAAACGGTAATGTCGCTTGTGCTTTTGTCCAACCATATTTTTCCATCAATGGAAGGATAAAAACACCCCATGAGTAGGAAGCCCCACCCATTAACGCAAGCAAGAATCCTCCAAAAGGTACGCTCCATCTTCTTGCTAAATACTTCTCAAATTGCTTCACATGTAATCCCTTTCCTTTGTCCATACCTTCTCCTCCTGACCCCTCTTAAAGTATTCTTAAAAAGTATTGTTTATCACCTCTATTTACTATTGTTTTCGCTCTCCTTTTGTTAACACTCACCATCACTTTTGCTAATGCTATATTACACAATTCATTCCTGAATCTTCTCGAATGAATCAAAACGTGCATCACAACTCGTGTATATGATTATTAAGAAAATTTGTTATCTTTATTTTTTGAGGCCTGTATTTTTTTCTCATATCTTAACTTCCCGATTTCTTTACATTCCCGTTTGCATTCTTTATACATTCTTAATCACTTCTCATAAGTATTTCTTTTTACTTGAATTGTGAAAAAATTCACATTAGGAGGTGGCTGAGTTGGAGTTTCAGCTCAGTAAACAACAAAAGATGATAAAGAAGATGGTCAGAGAGCTTACTGAAAATGAGTTTAAACCAATCGCTAAAGAAATAGATGAAACCGGAAGATTCCCACACGAAAACGTTGAAAAACTCAGGAAGTACGGATTGTTAGGAATGAATATACCAAGGGAATATGGCGGGGCGGGTGCAGACGAATTGAGTTATGTAATCGCGATTGAAGAGATTTCAAGATATTGCGCGACAACAGGAGTAATATGTTCTGCACACAATTCGCTGGTATGCTGGCCTATTTATTACTATGGCACAGAAGAACAGAAAGAGAAGTTTTTAAAACCGCTTGCAAGAGGCGATAAATTGGGAGCTTTTGCACTCACTGAACCCAACGCCGGAAGTGATGCCGCAAATCAGCAAACCAAGGCAGTAAAAGAGAACGACTATTGGATAATCAACGGCTCAAAAATCTTCATTACAAATGGAGGAATGGCAGATATATACATCATTTTTGCAAAGACAGACGCGTCAAAAGGACCTAAGGGTATCTCCGCATTCATAGTGGAAAGGGACTCACCAGGATTCAAAATCGGCAAGATTGAAAGCAAAATGGGGATTAGAGGATCTGCAACGGCTGAGTTAATCTTCGAGGATATGAAAATACCTGAAGAAAATCTCCTTGGTAAATTGAACGACGGATTCAAAATTGCCCTAAAAACTCTGGACGGCGGAAGAATCGGAATAGCAGCGCAGGCACTGGGAATCGCCCAGGGCGCTTTTGATGAAACGGTGAATTATATAAAGCAAAGGGAACAATTCGGCAGGCCCATTGCCAAGTTCCAATCCGTGCAATTTGAAATCGCTGAAATGAAAACAAAACTCGAGGCTGCGAGAGCTTTAGTATACAATGCCGCTCTAAAAAAGATGCACAGCAATGATTATACGTTAGAAGCTGCAATGGCAAAATATTACGCTTCTGATATCGCCATGGAAATTACAAGAAAGGCCGTTCAGTTACACGGAGGATATGGATATACAAAGGAATATTGTGTCGAAAGAATGATGAGAGACGCAAAAATCACCGAAATCTATGAAGGTACAACCGAGGTACAGAAAATCGTTATTGCCGCAAAAGTCCTAAATAGGTGAGGTGACAAAGGTGGAGATAATTGTATGTATTAAGCAGGTCCCAGATACAA
The DNA here is from genome assembly GCF_001639905.1 of Kosmotoga sp. DU53. Classification (NCBI taxonomy): domain Bacteria; kingdom Thermotogati; phylum Thermotogota; class Thermotogae; order Kosmotogales; family Kosmotogaceae; genus Kosmotoga; species Kosmotoga sp. DU53. The sequence goes on from NZ_JGCK01000017.1 coordinate 2,576, forward strand.
CAGAACTAAAAATTGACCCGATAACCGGAACACTGATAAGAAAAGGTGTCCCGAGTATCATGAATTATGATGATAAAGCGGCTTTAGAAGAGGCATTGAAACTAAAGGATTCGTACAATGCAAAGGTAACCGTTATCACCATGGGCCCGGAACAGGCGAGAGAGGTTCTGGAAGAGGCTCTTGCTATGGGCGCGGATCAGGCTATTTTGTTGAGTGATAAAAGATTCAGCGGCGCCGATACCTGGGCAACATCTTCCACCTTGGCAGCGGCAATTAAAAAGCTGAGCTTTGATGTTATCTTCACAGGACGCCAGGCTATCGATGGAGATACCGCACAGGTCGGTCCTCAATTGGCTGAAAAATTGAACATTCCACAGGTTACATATGTGAGGAAAGTCAAGTTTGACGGTCGCGAATTCATAGTGGAAAGGGAAATAGAGGATGGATTTGAAATAGTGAAAGTCAACCCTCCTGTACTGTTCACTGTTGTAAAGCAAGCCAACAAACCCAGATATATGTCAATACGAAAAATTGTGGAGGTTTGTTCTGAAGACAAAATAACTACATGGAAATACGAAGACATAGAAATAGATGAAAATCATATCGGATTAAAGGGTTCACCCACAAAGGTAAAAAGAACATTTATCCCGGAACCGAAAGGAAGAGGAAAGATCTTACAGGGGTCATTGGAAGAACAGCTCACCACTCTAATAAATGAACTAAAAGAAAAGCATTTGCTCTAAAGGAGGATGAAAATGCCGAGAACAGATAATATCGCTGAATATAATGGTGTGTGGGTATTTGCAGAACAAAGAAACAATTTATTGAATCCTGTTGTGCTCGAACTTCTGAGAGAAGGTAAGAAATTGGTTAAAAAGTTAGATACTGAGTTAACAGCAGTTCTGTTGAGCCATCACGCTGACAGATTAGCCAGAGAGTTGATTGACTATGGTGCGGATAAAGTAATATATCTGGAAAATGAATTGTTATGCACCTATTCGACTAATATATACACAAAACTCATTTCGAATCTTGTTTTGGAAAATAAACCTGAAATATTTTTGATAGGTGCAACACACATTGGACGCGACCTGGCTCCGAGAATAGCGGCAAGAATAAATACAGGCCTTACAGCAGACTGTACGAGCCTCGATTTAGATGAAAACAGAAACTTATTACAAACAAGACCGGCTTTCGGCGGAAACATTATGGCCACGATAATCTGTCCGGATCACAGGCCGCAGATGGCAACAATAAGGCCTGGAGTTATGGAAAAAGCAGAAAAAGACACTAACAATAAAGGTGAAATAATAAAGATAAATCCTGAAATATCCGCAACGGAATCTCTTGTAGAGGTACTTGATGTAATAAGGAAAAAGGCAGAATTCGACATCACTGAAAGCGATGTTATCGTAGCCGGTGGTAGAGGACTTCGAAAAGCAGAAGGATTCAAACTATTACAAAGTTTAGCGGAGCTCCTGAACGGAACAATCGGTGCCTCAAGAGCAGCCGTTGAAGCTGGATGGATAGATCAAAGCTACCAGGTTGGTCAAACAGGAAAAGCTGTTCGCCCAAAGATTTATATTGCCTGCGGTATTTCAGGTGCAATTCAACATATTGCTGGTATGCAGGATTCAAAATGCATAATAGCCATTAACAAAGATCCATCGGCTCCAATATTTAAAATCGCGGATTATGGGATCGTCGGAGATCTGTATGAGGTGATTCCTTGTTTGATAAATAAACTGAAAACATTACGTTAGCTTTTATAAGATCTCCATCGATATTGCGTCAATAAAGACACCAGAAGGTGCTCGAAAACTCTGGTGTATGGATTTTTTCACGTGTGTTTTTGCCAAAAGCACTAACAAAAAGTTATGCAGAATTTTGGATAAAAATCAATTTCTTTGTATAGTAATACTTTCAAAAGCAACATCTGAATCGAACCATTTACCGATTCCCACGCGTCCCGTGGGATAGTGAGTATCCCTAAAATTAAGAACTTCAATACCATTAAAAGTCATAGTAAAATGATCTCCTTTTGTTGTAATAGTTATGTAGTGTTTTTCTGGCCTTCGCGGAAAGGTCCACCCACTACCCATATCTCTGAATTTTTTTTCGCGCTACCCAAACCTCGCTATTACCACTCACACGGATAGCTGAAAAGCAGCTGTTGACCATCTCAATTGAAAAGACATAATAGGTGGACCCGGTTGCTCTCACTATTATTCCGTATCCTTCACCTCTTGAGAATGTTGCAACAACGTTTACTGAGTAATCTGTCCATGTTTCTTCACCCGGAAGTAAGGAAATCGTTCGACTGAGTGTAGTTGCCATGAGACCTTTATCTGTTATCCTCCACGGCCATCCTAATCCTATTGTGCTGAGATCAAAATCTTTATCAAAAAAACATGAACCGTAGGTTGGCGAAGAAATGCCTCCTGGATTATCAAAAACAAACATATAACACGCCGTCATACCCTCAAAACTACTTTTACCGCCATCTATAAAGTTATAGCTACCCTCAGGAACTGTTCCGCTAACATCTGGAAGCTTTTTTTGCAACACTGATAGATCAACATCTTCTGAGGTAAAAACAACAAACTCAAGCTTTTCGTCAACTTCCTTCCACGCTACACCGTAATTTTCAGAATCAACATCCCTTGCTAAATCACTTATATTAGTTGGAAGCTCATTATCTAGATATATTCTGTCTGTTATCGATTGAGAAAATATTTTAAAGTTAGTAGCAACTTTTGTGACTTTCCCATCTTTAACAACATTTAATGCAACCGGAACAACTACAGCTACTAATACAACTATAATTCCAAGAACAATCAAAAGTTCAACAAATGATAGTCCTCGTTACCTCATAATTTACCTCCTTATATGTGGGTTCATGATATATATATCTATATTTTTCACACGCAAATTTATACCAATACCAAACAAGGGCAGAACATGTTCTGCCCCTACAATAAAAAACTTCGCTTTATTACAGTCATGCAGGTATAACTTATCTTCTGAACTCGATTCAGAAGCTGCGACGATTTCTCAATACCCTTTATATATTACCTTTTCAATATTCTTACCCGCCGCAGGCGCACATCAACTGCGCAGCAGTTCGGGTCAACTCCGAAGGAGTTCGTGACAACTCTGAAAGAGTTCGGATCAATCCCAAAAGGGATTCGTGTCCGCCGCGCAGCGGCTCTCTCGGTTCTCGGATCTCGGACTCTCGGATCTCGTCTTTAAAAACGTCCACCATCAGATCCCGGAAAGAGTTTCACAAGTTCTTCGAAGGAGTGTTCTTGTAGCAGTAGGCTTACACGTTTCCAGGCGGTGAAACTGTACTTCTGATAGGAATAAAAATCAAGTTTTGACGGATCCACAGTTTCGATATCTGCCATTTCTTTCATATTAGCTCCCATCCATTCACAAGTTACAATACACACCAATCCCTCTTCTACCCAGTAAGAAAATCCATACCTTCTAAAGACAATGTGAGATAATTCGTGAGCAATAGTTCTTATAGGATCGTAATTAAGAGACAGGGGCTGCATGAAAATTGTATCATCTCTAACACCTGCCAGAACCCAGTATGGTAAACCAGATAAACGGCAGAACTCACCGGTACTATCGGCAATTATTACCGTATAAACAGTTTCAGTGGCTTTCTCACCAGTCAAGCACTCAAGCCGGTAACGATAATCTTCAAGTCCATTGTCGTACCAGGAAACGGTGGCAGCCCGATAACCCAGGCCAACCACCGATATAACTAACACAACAAGTACAAAGACCTTTTTCATCTCTCTTTTACTTCGATTACTGCACCCTCAGTGAAAGCAAAAAATTCTTCTTCATACATTGCCCAGCATTTTGCAGGAGGTATTATATAAACCCCGGGCGCGATCAATCGATAACTTGTGCGTATCGTATTTTTACTGATATACCTGAAGAAATAAGCGACCCTGTCAAAACGGCGCTCAATGAAGCTTGCATCTGGATATCTGTAAGTGTAGAATTTGTCGTAGAACCATTCACGCCTTGCACCAACCACAGAAGTATCAGTAACAAGCGCTGCAGAAGGTACAGGATCTTCTATAACAACATAAGGTAGATATTTCTTGTTTGAAATATCAGTCTCAACGATTATCAAGTCTCCCACTTTTAATTCTGGCGTACGTTCCTTTATCTTCACAATGTAATAAGATTCCTCAGCCTCATCCCTTACGAAAATTCCCTCTTCATTCACACCAAGGATTTCTGGTCTCATCAGGAACCATCCCAGGTGATTATCTCCAATCATAAGCTCCCCATCATTGAAATGAACCTGTTGGCCATCTATGACAACAACGGGATTTAAGCTCAATTCTTCGTATTCTCCAGGATTAAATCTATTTATGCTGTATATCCTGTATGGTGAATCTATTTCAACCTCCAACTTCTGCCCTTTCTCCGTGCCTTCCTCTACATATTCGACTTTCCTGAACACTCTCGTCAACTTGAAACCATTTCCCATTGCCTTCATCATTTCCATTGGATAGTAGAAGTCACCTATGAGGTTCAACCAGATAGGTTCAGACACTGAAACAATGAACTTCCCCGTTTTCAACGGAATGCTGATTTGTTCACCTGCGTGTACTGTGTCATCAAACAAAACCTTATCTCCCTGGCGAACAGCTACTTTCGTATCTTCATAAAGCGATCTCTCACCAAAAGTACTCAGTTCCATCACCGCAAGGACGGTGGATATTGTTCTTGACCATCTGCCACCAATGCTCAACGACAGTATCTTGTTTGCAACAGCTGTAATGCTTTCATCCGGATAATCCAGTTTTTGCAGCAATTCAAGCAGGAAACTCAGTGTTACGGTATCATCGAAGAAATAGTTAAAAGTATTTTTGAAAATCCGATTTGATTCAAGGTCTATAGAATCCCACAAAGTTCTGAGATACTCTTGAGCTGCTGCTTTATCTCCTGTTTCGCAGAATGCGAGCGACTATCAAAATCACTAACGCAGGGTCTTTTTTCGGAAGATAAGGCTTAAATTCGTAGTTGTATCTCTTCGCATAAAGTGATATAACGTATTGTGCAAAAGGATTGCTCTTGTTTCGCTTCAGGTAATCAAACCCCATCTTTTGTACGCTGTCGTTTATTTTCAAGTCGGCCTTCTCGGCAAGATAAAAACCATACATAACGTAAGCGGTCATAAAATCGTCAGAACTATCATCTTTCCACCATCCCCATCCTCCATCATAATGCTGGAATCCATAGAGTCTTTTTAGACCATAATCAAGGTATTCATCCACTTTTTTCCGGAAACTCTTATCGCCGTAGGAAAGCAGTCTCTTTGCAGCTATCAGGGGAAGCCATTTGCTCATGGTTTGTTCAACACAGCCATAAGGATATTTAACCAGATATTTTATTGCGCTAAAAAGCTCCCGGTTAAGATCGTTATTTATGATCAACTCACCCTTGAAATTGTCGGGAACAATTATCTCCCTTTCACTCTTCATAAAGAGTTTGTAAGACTGTTCACGTTGTACGAATCGCGGTTTGATTCTTATCTTTTTTTCGATACCGTCTGAAAATTGACCACCGGTAAAGACAAATCTGAGAGTCGCTTCATCGCTTGTTAGCGGTGGTATTTCCTTGATTCTGACCTTGAATCTCAATGTAGCTGCTGAACCAGCCTCGATTGAAATCTCTTTGCTTTGCTTAATACAGTCTTCCAGTTCAAAGAAGTATCGCCCCTTTATATCCTGATCTGTATGGTTATTCACAAGGAAAGAGAGGTAAGCCTCATCACCTGAAATGAAGAACTCCGGAAGGTAGCTGATTACATCAACAGGTTTTTTAGTCTCAAATTCGGAATTCGAGTAACCAAAGCTACCGTCTTTCATCGCTGCCAATGCCCTTATTGTCCATTTGTCAAGATTATCCGGGAGCGTAAATGTAATAGTCGCAACTCCAGAACTATCAGATATACCAACAACTTGCCATAATGCCGTGTCAGAAAAATCCTTTCGGATTTGTTCTTCAACAGTAGGCGGCAGATAGTTCGCATTGGATCCGATTTCAGTCAAAACAGGTCTAAAAACCTTTGATTCCGCTGCAATGTAATAATCACTCGTGTAATTTATCAGGTTCGAAATTGAAGGGTAAAAACTGTTTTTAACGGTATCAAGATCTAAGAAGCGCATTGTTACAAAACTATTCTGAACACCCGAACCAAGGGTTTCCTTCCAGCTATCCCTTCCTTTTTCGAACACATCCAGAAGTGCCTGAGAAACCACCGCTACCGTGAAACTCGTTTCAACAGGTTTCCCATTATTATCGGTAACCTTTAACTTGAGAGAAACCTGAGATCCGGGCAAATAAACAGGTTCATTATGGATACTCAATCGGTAATATCCTTTTTGATCCTTAACTTTCACGATTGTCTTTTTCTCATATGTAGTATTTTTATCCTCTAAGAAACTGATAACTTCAAGGGCAAAGGTACCAAAGATATAGCTCTCGGGAATATCAAGAAGAACGGTATTTTTTCCTCTCTTCGCAGTAACAACCTTGGAGTACAAAACGCCAGAAAAATCGGCAACAAACCACACATCTGTCTCTTTTGACGCTTCAAATTCAATTTCTAGAGGTTTACCTGGAACAGCGTCCGGGATCTTTTTGATGCTCAATAATGTCTTTTTTTCTGAAGATACCAGTTCATCTTTATAATCTAGCCTTACTTCATATTTCGCGCCGTCTTCTCCAATCAAAGTCAGATAAACATCTTTGTCAACAGGAAGATTCTCGAGGGGAACTGTAAAACGAACACCTCCGGATTCGTTTGTCTTCATCTTGAAATCGTAGATATATACCTTCAGCTTCTTTTCCTTATATTCGCCATTTATTTTTTCATAGTATTTCAGTAAGTACCATACCTTTGCCTCAAAGGTTTTCGAAACCGGTGAATTATCCAGATCAATTGTTTTTACGTCGAAAACTATTTGCGAATCCTCTTTGGTATATTCCACTTGAAAACGGTATGGTGCCGTTACCACGCTGAATGGAATCTGGTACTGTGATTCCATTCCTGTATCATCCGAAACAGTTACCATCATCGTGTAATCTCCCGGTTCTAATTCTTTACCGTAACCAATTACTGTACGTCCCTTATTATCTAAAAAAGTCTTACCTGTATCGATAAACCGGCCGTTCTGCAGAATAGTGTAGACAACCTCTCCCCTTATAACCGGATCCCCATAATAATAAGAAGCACTAACTCTGACAGTTATAGGTGATCCTTTCTGGAAATATCTCCGGGTTGGTTCGACCTCCGCCTTGAATGTCGGCTTTTTATAATCCGCTATCTTAAAGTAGTAAACATATTCCTGGTTTTTGTCATCTTTCTTCCAGTTGAGTACCAGCTTGTAAGAGCCCCTTAACATCTCGGAGTTCGTTTCAAACTTTCCGGTGTAAGAAAGAAATTCATCCAGAGCTATGTCCTTTTTAAATACTTCCCTGTTGAGCGGATCGAGGATCTTCAGATTTACATTTTCGAGATTTTCCGCAAGAGAATAACCCTTCGATGTAATTGTCCTGAAGAAAAATCGGTAATTGACAGTTTCACCTGCTTTATATGCAGGCCTATCGGTAAACACAAAAACCATAGTGCTTGATGGAACGCTCTCGCTAAGTTTGCCTGGTTTCCATAAAAAATAACCCTCTTTCGAAGCAAAGAGCAAAGTGCGGTTTTCATCGATCATGTCCGTGATTTCAACCACACCATCGACACCGCTTTCCGACAGCAAGCTGCCATCTTCGAGTCTATACACCTTCAGATCTTCAACAAGTTTTCCCGTCTCTCGATTCCAGGTAGCTATGAGTAATTGATTTTCTGTTGCCACCACTTTAGGTGATAAATTCCTGTACAGCATTATGAAACGTTCTGTCATCCTTTCGGAGTCGATGACAACATAGTTTATGCCTTTCAAATCCTCAAAGGGCAGTTCTATTTTCATACCCGGATGACTCTGTACTTTTATGACCTTCGCTGGTTTGGCAGGGATTATTACGTCTGAAATCTTCTTTACGCCAAAGATATTTTCCGGCTTGAGCTCGTATATGGAAATAACTATTGTTCCATCGTATTCTTCAGGATAAATGGCCGGGATTTCCTTTGCGTCTTTGAACTCAACGATGATATCGTTCACCCTTTTAACATAATCCCTCACAGTGAAAGAAAAAGCCATCACTGTCAACATAACAAGAAGAAACACAACCACACTCTTTTTCATCTAATCTCCCCCTCCCCGAGAATTTTCAGTCTGTATATTCCAAGAAAGCACGTATTCTCTCTGATTGGTAACCACTGAATGGGCATAATACGCATATAATCATCAAGCCTCCATAACTTTATCTTTCCGGGATCTTCCTCGGATACCGGTCCTGTATGGTACACAAGCCCTTCACCGGTATAAATCATGGTATGGAAAGTTACCGGATTGGGATTGTGAAAAAACAGCAAGTCTCCGGGTAAAGCAGCGCTTAAATCAAATCCAACGAAGTTGACATTGTATTTCAAAATAGCATATGCGGTGGCGAAAGAACTCAGTCTATCCTTTCCAACAACAAATATATTCGTTCCTCCAACGGGTGCTTCAGGATAATTGTAGGCACTGACATCAGGAATGCTTCTCAGGTCTACTCCCGTTTTTTCAAGCCAGATCTCAGGATCGATTCCTGTTTCTTGAAACCACTTTTTGTTATGGTGCTTAAGAGCCTCTTTCATCGCAAAACGTACCAGGCCAGCACAATCGCGCTGATTTTCTCTCCAATTCGGTGAAAGCTGAAGGCTCTGGCAAAGCGCTATATTAACAAACCACGATCTGAGAATATAACTGTCTTCTCCCTTCAAAACAAGCTCGTCAGGAAAACCATCCGAATTATCATCTTTCCAGGATTCAAAATGAAGCTGTACACTTTTTCGATGCTTGATCTCGCGGTTATACAGGATGGAAATAGAGACATCTTTGGCTATTACCCGGAACAGATAAATGTTTTTGTCAGGAAGAACCCTTTTCTCTTCGAGGGTTACTCCGGCGTAAGAAAGAGAATCGATTTGCTCGAAAGGGCAGGTGGGTGCAGACACAACAAGCAAGCTGCCAACACGAGAACCGCAGGATACGTCAAGATCTGTCTTTACAACCCTCTCGACCGAAAGGTATACAAATGAAAAAATCGCAACAAATGCGAACATAAAAACTAAATAAAGAAAATCCCTATCTCGCACTACCCTCACACCGCTTAATATACTAAATTTGAATAACAAACATCATTTTTATTTCTTTAAGTGTTCTTGTGGATTTTTGACTAACAAACAATATGTTTGGTTCAATATATTTTAAATATACCAGAAAATATGTGTAAAATTTTTCGCTTTTATCCACTCTTTTAGAAAATAAAAAACATAACAACTGGTTCACAGCATCATTCGCTACCTGACAAAAATTTTAATTTTTCCAGCATAGAAGACACAGCAAGAGAGCAGTTACGCTGCGATAAAAACCTTCTTCTATCAAAACGGCTCCAAATTGAACGTTACAACCTTAGGCAGGTCCTGCCCTCTATAATCTTCAAAAACCTGTACCCTACCGGCTTCTATCATTTCTTTGAAGCTGGTAAATCCGGATATTATCGAGGAGAGACAGCTTACATCACACTCTATATCAGGGGATTTTGTTGATCTTGATATTCTCAAGAAACCTCCCTCTGCCTTGATTTCAAAGTTTCCGGTGTTCTCTTCAGAGAATTTGTCGTTGACTGAAACAATTAGTGGTTCCAGTTCAAAATCAACAGACAATCCATCCAGCTTTTCCACGGAGACTATCCTTATCATTCCTGCATTGCCAATTTTTTCTTCTGAAGGTTGATCGGAGAGATAAGGCCAGAGAAGAAAATCTTCCGGAAGGACCATCCTGAGTTTTGTAACTTGCAGAGATAATCTCTTCAGATAATTCAGCATTGTTTCTTTGGTTTCGTTGTCGTTGTAAATGAAGTCTTTCACGGTTACAATAGATTCAAACATTGCCTCGCCACTTGAAAGGTAGAGTGCCATCATTCCGACTATTTTGCCATCTCTTTCGAACTTCACGACGCCATTAGCTGCTTCATTGTTGGAAAGCTCAAGATGCCTTTTCCAGTGATGGTCATCCCTCAAAGCCAGGTTGTATTCTTTCCTCGCGTGCTCGTTGTAAAACTCTTTACAGACTTCATCTGGAAATTTCAGATACTCCGCGGTAATTGAAGGATTTTCCTTTGCTATTAATGAGCCTGGACTAAGAAGAACAAGCTTCTTCCTGAAGAACAACTCCCAGCCATATTTTCGGTAAAAACTGACATTGAATGGATACAACATGGATACAACCATACCTTTAGCGCGCATCGTTTCAATAGATTTTTCAAGCATAAAACGAATTGTTCCCTTCCCTCTGTAATCAGGTCTTGAACAGACCAAACCGATTCCTCCCATGGGAATCATTGAGTTTCGGAAACGTATTTGAAAAGGATAAAGCAAATAAGCTGCAACAAGCTTATTAGAATCATAGACACCGTATATCTCTGTTCCGCTGGACAAACCAGTGTCTATAAATCTCTTAATAAGCTCTTGCTCTGTTCTTTTTACCGCGAAGGAAAAATATGCCATTTCCATCAGGGCTTCCACATCATTACTTTTCCGGTATTCGTACATTTTATCCCTCCTCGAAAATCGTTGTGGGTTGTGCGTTGTAGGTTGTACGTTTCCAAATCCTTACCTTAAACCTGATCTTCAAAATACTTAGCCGCACGGAGTTGCGCAGAGCCGTAGTGAAGCCACGCATGGCCTGGGCACAACAGCCCAGCATAGCAGCTATGAAGCAGCATGCAGCCTCTCAAGCGTCGTTCCGTCAACTGACAGCGTTGCAAACCTCAACCTCGTGAGCGTCAGCCTCAGCAAGCCTCCAGAGCGTAGCTTCATGCGTCTAAATCTTTTTCCAACTCCAGAGGAGTTCGCACCCCCAGCGCAGCTGGGCATACCCCCGGCGTTAGCCGGGCTTACCTGGCAGAAAGGCCACCCATACCACTTTGGTTCTTTCGATGCGCGAAGAGCATGCGCGCCATGCTGACTGCGTCAGGACTAGCACACTTTGTGTGGACTTGCGCTCCTTCGTCGCGGCTGTGCGGCTCTTCGAGCCGGACTAAAGCATGTTCTAATCCGCCGCAGGCGCGTGTCAACTGCGAAGCAGTTCGTACCAACTCCGAAGGAGTTCGAAACACTGGCGAAGCCAGTCGTAACCACGCGAAGCGTGCTTACCAGCTGACAGTCTCGGTAAGCGCCAGGAGCGTAGCTCCACGCATCAATCACTTTCGTTAATTCTCAAGCATAACTTGCTTCTCCACTTATTACATTAAGTTTTCCTGTTACAACGAAGGCAACAGACACCGCAAGGCTTAAAGATAACGCCGTCAACACAAGATAGTGTGCTGGTACATGATCAACCAGGAATCCATACGTTGCTGTTCCTAGTGGTAAGACGAGTCGCGACATCACTGCAAGCACTGAAAATACTCGTGAACGAACTTTTGTGGGAATCGCCTTCTGGAAAAAAACCCTTATCGGTGTACCCACAAAGGCGTTCAATAACCCTGTTGCTATTAAAGGAAGGGCAATGGCAACGAAATACAACCATGTAACCCCTCCAAAGAATTTCACTCCCCAGGGGAAGATCAAAATATTAAAGATATATACTGGTACCATTTGACCAAATAGTCCGAACTTAAAAAGCCTACCAGGATTTCGTTTCGCAAAAAATGAGGCAATCAACAGATTACCGATGAGATTCCCAATAATCCAGCATGAGTTTAGGATACCATATTGTTGACTGTTAAATCTGACAACTGTTCTCGCAAAATAAGGAAATACAACTATAAATGAGGGAATAAAAAGAAAATCGACTATCATGAGAAATATCATTACCGTAAACACATCTGACCTTACTTTCAAAAACGCAAACCCATCTTTGAGATCCTCAAAGAACTGCTCAACGGACATTTTCTTTCTTTCTGTTGTCTGCTTATACTGGATGAAGATCTCGCTGATCCCGGATACTACAAATGACGTAGCATTCAATATAAGAACAACGCCTATCCCAAGTGGATAAAGAACGCCTCCCATTGCTGGGCCTACGATATAACTTAAATTGTTTATAGCACCGAGTATTGAATTTGCTCTCGTAAGCTGCTCTTTAGGAACAATGTCCGGAAGCATTGCACTGGTAGCCGGACCAAAGAAGGTATCCATGATTGCCATCGCAAATTGCGAAATGTAAATAACAGGAAGTGTGAGCATATTCCTGTACGCCAAAAAAGCGAGAAAAAATATCAGTGCTCCGCGGGCAAAATCCATATAAATCATGATAGCCTTTCTGTTAAATCTATCGCCAACCACACCGGCTATTGGTGCCAGAATAATCACTGGAAGCATCGACATAATCAAGAATGTCCCCATCATCGTTCCGGAACCTGTGATATCAAGAATATAAAGCGAAAGAGCGAGTGACTGTATCCCACTTCCTATTAAAGACACAAGTCTACCCATTGCATACAGCCAGAAATTTCTTAAACTACTTTTCACACTATCACTCCTTTACAAAAAAACCGTTGTAGGTTGTACGTAAAAAACGAGATCCGAGATCCCGAGATCCGAAAAGGCTACTTCGCAGCGGACACGAATCCTTTTGGGATTGATCCGAACTCTTTCAGAGTTGTCACGAACTCCTTCGGAGTTGACCCGAACTGCTGCGCAGTTGATGTGCGCCTGCGGCGGAAAGCAGCTACGCTGCTGAAGTGCTTGACTACGTCTTGAAAGCTTCAGACACTGTCATTCGTTAGAAGTCAACGGATACCTGTCATTCTGGAGATGTTTAATCCAGAATCTTAATCCGCCACTGTCATTCTGGAAATCTTCTATCCAGAATCTGTGCCTCTTAACTACGAGATCCTGAATCAAGTTCAGGATGACAGTAGGGAACAAGTGTCGGGTTAGCGAGACGCGATGCCCCTCTTCGTCATTCTGGAGATGTTTAATCCAGAATCTTAATCCGCCACTGTCATTCTGGAAATCTTCTATCCAGAATCTGGGTCTCTTAAGTACCAGATCCTGAATCAAGTTCAGGATGACCGACCTTATTTTCGAAACGTGTTTAATGATTTTCGTTCTTTTGGTTCTATCCGCCGAAGGCGCTTGTCAACTGCGAAGCGTGCTTACCAGCTGACAGCCTCGGCAAACCTTCGGGGCGTAGCTCCGCGCATCAATCAGCTTTATTGATTCTCAAGCGCAACTTGTCTCTTTTCGCAAAATGTTCAGCTTTCCAGCCATAAGGAAAGGAATAGTCGCTATAACAGTCATAATCAGTGCTATTAAGACAAGGTAGTGGACCGGCATATGGTCAACCAAAAATCCGTACAATGCCGTTCCTAAAGGCACGATAAGCTGTGACATTACCGAAAGCACCGAGAAGACACGCGAACGTACATCCGTAGGGATTGTCTTCTGGAAAAAAACGCTCAAAGGTGTATTTACAAACGCATTTAACATTCCTGTTGACATGAAAACAATGGCAAGCGTCCCGAGATACAGCCACGTAGCTCCTCCGAAAAATTTTGCACCCCACGGAAACATCAGAATATTGATGATAAAAAATGTGATAATTTGACCAAAAAGTCCAATATCAAAAAGTTTTCCAGGTTTACTTTTTGAAAGGAACGAAGCAATCAATAGATTCCCTATAAGGCTACCCACAACTCCGCTTGACCTGAAAATACCAAACTGCTGACTACTGAAGCCCATCACTGTCCTCACAAAGTACGGAATTGCAATTACAAGTACAGGTGTCAGGAGAAAATTTGTTATCATAGCAAACAGCATTACCGTGGATATGTCCGACCTTTCTTTCAAAAAGGCAAAACCACCTTTGAGATCTTCAAAGAATTGTCCAGCAGACATTTTCTTTTTTTCCGTCGTTTGTCTGTAATGAATAAATATTTCGCTGATTCCGGATACTATAAACGACGCAGCATTTATTATGAACACTATTCCTATTCCCAACGGATAGAGAACCCCACCCATTGCAGGACCTACGATATAGCTAATACTGTTTATTGCTCCTAGTATCGAATTAGCTCTTGTAAGATTTTCCTCGGGCACAATATCTGGAAGCATTGCACTGGTAGCCGGATCAAAGAAAGTATCCATGATGGACATTATAAGTTGTGAAATATATATAATACTGAGAGACAATGTGCCTCTGTACGCCATAAAAGCCAAAAGGAATATCAAAACACCACGAGCGAAATCCATATAGACCATGATGGCCTTCCTGTTAAACCTGTCACCAATAACACCAGCGATGGGTGCAAATACGACCCTTGGAATCATCGACATTACCAGGAATGTACCCATCATCGTTCCGGAACCCGTGAGATCAAGAACATAAAGTGAAAGTGCGAGCGACTGTATCCCGCTTCCTATTAACGATACAAGCCTACCCATTGCATACAACCAAAAATTTCTCAAAGGATTTTTCACACCATCACCCCTCGAAAAACATTTCTATTATGTGTTTGAATATTATCACATTTATTGTTATGTTTTCAAGTGGGTATTCAAAATTTTTGAACTTTATCAGTGAATAATTATAATTTTTATTCTCAAAATTAGATAAATGAGTAGACACAAAAACTTGCGGAAGTTGTCTTTTTTAAAGGAGTACATAAATTCGAGGTAATTTTAGAAACAACCTGAACAAAGCAAAGGATCGAAATTATATCAATCTTAATATTAAACATTTTTACATATTTATCTGTAATATCTCGTGCACGCATTTATTTTTTTAAACTATTGTCGGCGTTACCAATATTTCATGATTCGCGACACGTTTTTTCTTATAAAAGAACCTAACCTGAAAAAATAAAGAAAACTTTTCTGTGTTAAAGTGAAGATGAAAAAACAAAAAGATATAAGTACCATATCCCAACCAAAAGGGAGGTAAAAAGCATGATCAGTACGACTATTTTTCCGGGTCGCTACGTTCAGGGTAGCGGTGCTTTGGAAAGATTAGGATCGGAAATGGTACGATTTGGCAAGAAGGGATTCGTAATCTGTGATTCTTTCGTTTTAGAAAATCTTTTGCCTGACTTCAGGCAGAGTATGGAACAGTCTCTGGAAGTAGTTGTAGAAAAATTCGGCGGTGAATGCTCTGATGAAGAAATAAGCAGGCTGGCTGACCTGGCCAAAGGTGCCGGTTGCGAACTCATCGTTGGTATAGGTGGAGGCAAAACGCTCGATACGGCCAAAGCAGTTGCCTACGAACTAAAGCTCCCTGTCGTCATCGTTCCAACCCTTGCTTCAACAGACGCACCTTGTAGCGCTCTTTCAGTGATATATACACCCAACGGAGAATTCAAAAGATATCTGATTCTGCCTAAAAACCCCGATCTTGTATTGGTAGACACCAAAATAATTGCTCAAGCACCAGCCAGATTCCTGGTTTCAGGTATGGGTGATGCACTGGCTACCTGGTTCGAAGCTGAATCGTGCATGAAAAAGTACGCCAAAAACATGACCGGTAACGTAGGTTCTATGACCGCTTACGCTCTGGCAAAGCTCTGCTATGAGACCCTGCTTGAATACGGTGTTGCTGCAAAATCATCTTGTGAAGCCAACGCCGTAACACCCGCTTTAGAACACATCGTAGAAGCAAACACACTGCTGAGTGGCTTGGGTTTTGAAAGCGGCGGCTTGGCTGCAGCACACGCTATCCACAATGGTCTTACGGTATTAGAGCAAACTCACAAATATTATCACGGTGAAAAAGTTGCATTTGGTACCCTCACGTCCCTGTTCCTTACAGATAAACCAAGAGAAATCATTGATGAGGTCTATTCTTTCTGTGAATCCGTAGGCTTGCCCACCACACTTGCAGACATTGGGCTCGACGGTGTTTCAGACGAGGAACTCATGAAAGTAGCGGAAGCGGCATGTGCCGAAGGGGAAACCATACACAACGAACCCATTCCTGTCACTCCTGAAGCTGTTTATTCTGCTATCAAAACCGCAGACGCTGAAGGTAAAAGGAGAAAAGCGGTTTGATTGAAGTAGGTTTACTCACAGGTGGTCAAATAAATAAAGATATGTTCCCTGGATAACGAAGAGTCAATTTTAAATTTTATTTTACGGCTTAATTTGGAGTGAAATGATGAAAACTTTACCTTGGGAAATCTTAGAGGAAGAAGATTGGAAGATTTTAAAAGATCTCTACTCTACGGCACCGGATTGTGCCAAATTTTTGTCAAGACGCCTTCGTTTAGATCTCGGAGAAACTATGAGAAGGCTTCGGACGCTTGAAAGCAAAGGCTTCTTGGAAAGGGTTGAAGGACGATTTCTCAAAAAAAAGGGCCTTCGAAAACCCAAACACATGAATCACACTTACTACGAATTGACGCGCCCAGCAAGGCTTTATTTACGCAAAATACTTTTTGAAGAGCAAAAATAAAATGTACATAGGAACCCTAAACAAGAAGTCCATTTGCTTGTCTATTACATTTATTGAGAAATTTCTTATAATAAACTATGAGGTTATACATTATCTTGATTAAAGGAGGTGTAAAAGGATGGAAGACAAGAAAGAAGTGGTGTTTGAGGCATTGAAAAAAGCAGGAAAACCATTAAGACCTGGAGATATTGCAAAGATGACAGGTATCGATAGCAAGGAAGTATCGAAGGTTATAAAAGAGCTAAAAAGCGAAGGTAAGGTTGAATCGCCAAAAAGGTGTTATTACGCACCAAAGGATTAAAAAGATACGTTTGTTCAAAGAATAGAAAAAACCATATCTTAAAGAGAATACATTAACCCGAGGTGGATCTGTTTCTTATGATCCTTTCGGGTTAACGTATTGCTTTATACAACAAAAATCTGTGCCCTCGAAAAGTTTGAGTTATTCTCAAAATCAAACAAAATTGCTCAATTCTCCGTCAAATCTCTTGTGAAGAAGCTTGATGGCATGAACAGTCTTCGTAATAGAAGGAGGTTATACATGAAGCATTTATACGCGAAAGTAGTTATCGTCTTTCTCGTTGTGGTTTTATCTGTATCAAGTTTCTGCGGAATTTTCGATGAAGCCGACCTGCTACCTGGAACTCACTCGATCTTTTTTAATTACAGTGGACATCAACGGCATTTCTACATCCACATACCGGAAAAGAAGAGGTATGAAAAATACCCGGTTGTTATTATGCTGCATGGAGGTGTTAGTAATTCCAAATTCTCCATGAAACGTTTTGGTTGGATGGAACTTTCAGATAAGGAAGGTTTTATAGCTATTTTCCCAGATGCCTTGCCTCCTATTGGTGGGTCATCTCCCGACAATACCATTTTTAGGCCGCAATCCTGGTGGGAAGGGTTGAATATCGATCCACGAAAGCTGGTTTTTAACGATTCAGTGGATGATGTCGGGTTTATAGCCACAATTATACAGGAGCTAAAATCAGAAGATTTAATCGATGAAAAGCGCGTTTTCCTCACCGGATATTCTAATGGAGCTACAATGGCCATGTTTCTCGGGCTTAAACTTTCAAATGTTATAGCAGCGGTCGCACCTGTTTGCGGTTTATATGTTCCTAAAGATCAACAAAAGATTTCATCACCAATTTCGGTGATGGTCATCATTGGTATGGACGACCCTTTCAATCCTTATTATGGGGGACTTATTCTACCGCCATGGTCTATAAAAATAGTCAAGAAACCACCTGTTGAAACCACTATCATGAAGTGGGTAAACTTACTGGGGCTTCCTGAACAGCCAGTTGAGCAATATGAAAATGAAGATGAGAAGTTCGTACTATACTCCAATGGTGAAACCGATTTTTATTTTCATGTATTCAAGAAATTAGGACACTTCTGGCCTCAGGCTGATTTAGACTATCCTTTGTGGTATTTCGGCGGAAGATATGATGAAATAAATGCCACAGAGATGATCTGGGAGTTTTTCAAGAAGCATCCAAAACGATGATTTTTTTCAGATCTGCTTTCTATTACTACTCCAGTGCTTTTTTCAGGGCAGCTCTTGCCAGGATTCTTGTGGAATCCAGAGTTGGTAGGGGAGATTCTTCCGGTATCACCAGCAAAGGTATCTCTGTACAGCCAAGCACAACGGCATCGCAACCCTGGTCCTTCAATTTACCGATTACTTCGTTAAAGTACGCTCGAGATTCAGGATAAAAGCGACCATAAACAAGCTCGTTGAAAATAATTTCATTGATTCGTTCCCTATTTTTTGTCTCAGGGATTCTGTACCCAATACCCGCAGCATCAAGTTTTGCAGGATAAACGGGAGACTCCATCAAAAAGCGTGTGCCCAAAATTCCAAGGCATTTATAGTTCTTTCGTTTTGCTTCAGCAGCAACTTCTTCAGCAATATGAAGCCATGGAATCGGAGATTTCTCGACAACAAGATCAAATGCATGATGAATTGTATTGTCAGGACATATAGCAAAATCAGCCCCGGTTTTGGCCACTTTATGTGCTGAAGCCACCATCAAATCAGCCACTCTTTGCCAGTCACCTGCTTCAATGTATTGCATATACTCCTCAAAAGAGAAGGTATGCATAGTAATCTCGGGGTGAGCGTATTTTCTTCCTATTAAGTTTTCACCTTCTATGCAGATTGTGCGGTAACAAAGAGCTGCTCCCTCAGCACTGCATGCAACTATTCCAATGTGTTTAGCCATACTTCCACCCCTAAAGGTTAATTGGTGAAGCACCAATAAAGCATACTCATCATAATAAAAACTTTCTCGCCTCTCCTACAGTATACAGAGAACCGGTAACACAAACTATATCATTTTCCTTTGCTTCACTTAAAGCTAATTCTAGCGCAGTTTCCACATCTTCAACAACACTGATGTTTTTGTTAAATTTAACTACAATCTCACGCAAATCATGAGATGTAGTAGCTCTCGGGGTTTTTGGAGATGTAGCCACCACTTTATATGCCAGTGGAGCAAGTTCTTTTACGATTTTTTCTACTTCTTTGTCCTTCATAATCCCGATTACCAATATCAGCTTATCCTTCTTTTCAAGAACCTCCATAAGAGCTTCTTTTAGTCTTTTTGCAGCCAGATGATTGTGAGCACCATCTAAAACCACCATGGGTGCATCCTGTACTATTTCAAATCTGCCAGGCCAGAATGTGTTTTCCAAACCTTTTCTGATACTTTCATCACTGATCTCAATATCATAAAATCTAAGAATCTCTATCGCACCAACGGCACAACTGGCATTTATCAGCTGGTATTTTCCTAATAGTGGTATCTTTAAGTTGTCGGACTCAGAAAAGATTCCCTTTACATTGAATCTTTGCCATTTGAGATCTGAATTCACGAATTCGTACTTTATATCCCTTCCTATCTGATAAATCCTTGCCCTCTTTTCCTCACCTATTTTCTTAATAACATCGAGCGCTTCCCCTTCTGCTGCTGTAACCACGAACCCATTTTCTTTGATAATCCCGGCATCTTCTTTCGCGATAGAGGTTATATCGTTTCCCAGAATATCCATATGGTCATAGTCACTATTTGTTATGACAGAAACCAGAGGCTTAACTACATTTGTAGCGTCATTCTCTCCACCCAATCCTACTTCTAAAACAGCAAAGTCTACTTTTTGCTGTTTAAAATAAACAAAAGCCATCGCAGTCACAACTTCAAAAAAAGTAGGAGACCCGAATTTAGAATTGGCTACCTCTGTAATATGTGGTCTGATTTTATTCAAAATCTCTACCACAACCTCTTCTTTTATTTGAAGTCCATTTATGGTCATTCTTTCAGTAAAATCAATCAAATGCGGTGAAATATATGTTCCTACTCTATATCCTGCTTCTTTCAGTATAGAACTTATAAAGCAACGGTAGAACCTTTGCCATTTGTACCCGCAACATGAACAACATTGAG
>NZ_JGCK01000016.1:0-4005 GCF_001639905.1 Kosmotoga sp. DU53
CCAGCTTTTCACCGGAGACTATCCTTATCATTCCTGCATTGCCAATTTTTTCTTCTGAAGGTTGATCGGAGAGATAAGGCCAGAGAAGAAAATCTTCCGGAAGGACCATCCTGAGTTTTGTAACTTGCAGAGATAATCTCTTCAGATAATTCAGCATTGTTTCTTTGGTTTCGTTGTCGTTGTAAATGAAGTCTTTCACGGTTACAATAGATTCAAACATTGCTTCACCACTTGAAAGGTAGAGTGCCATCATTCCAACTATTTTGCCATCTCTTTCAAACTTCACGACACCATTAGCTGCCTCGTTGTTGGAAAGCTCAAGATGCCTTTTCCAGTGAGGGTCATCCCTCAAAGCCAGGTTGTATTCCCTCCTCGCATGCTCGTTGTAAAACTCTTTACAGACTTCATCTGGAAATTTCAGATACTCCGCGGTAATTGAAGGATTTTCCTTTGCTATTAATGAGCCTGGACTAAGAAGAACAAGCTTCTTCCTGAAGAACAACTCCCAGCCATATTTTCGGTAAAAACTGACATTGAAAGGATGTAGCATGGAGACGACCATGCCTTTATCGCGCATCGTTTCAATAGACTTTTCAAGCATAAAACGAATTGTTCCCTTCCCTCTGTAATCAGGCCTTGAACAGATCTTGCTGATTCCTCCCATAGAAACCATCGAGTTTCGGAATCGCATCTGATAAGGATAGAGCAAATGTGCCGCAACGAGTTTTTTAGAGTCATATACGCCAAACATCTCAACCCCGCTAACCAGGGCTGTTCTTATGTACTTTCTAAGGAATTCATGTTTTGATTTTTCCACTACAAAAGAAAACTTAGCTATTTCCATTAAGGCTTCTACATCTTCACTTTTCCGGTATTCATACATTTTATTCCTCCTCGAAAATCGTTGTGGGTTGTGCGTTGTAGGTTGTACGTAAAAAACGAGATCCGAGATCCCGAGATCCGGGATTAAAAATCAAAAGCGAGAATGGATGTTGGAGATTAGAGTTTAGATAAAGATCGGGTCAAAGAGTGTGTTCAAACCACGGCAAAACCTCTTACATCTTCTTCCAACCTTGCCGGAAATACTCCAATGCCCGGGATTTCAACTTTGTCCCCATTTTGTACCGGTTTCTCCGGTAGATAAAAGACAACCTCGGAAAAAGTAAAGCTTTTCTCTATTCTCTTGACCATACTCTTTTGCTTTAGAAAAACTGGAACTCCCTTGAATTGCGTGGCAAAGAAATACTTGTTTATAATATAGTCTTCTTTCCATAGAATGTTCATAGGATCCATACCCATCAAAGGAAAAATCCCTTTCAACGTTATCCTGTATCCCGCTGAATTTTCAAAATTTCTGAATTCTTCATCTATATATTTTCTGTGTTTATCTAAGATATACCCGGCATTTTCCAAAACTTCTGATGGAACTGAATCTTCTGAAAAGTTATTAAAGGATAATCCGGAAAGTTTTTTCAGGAAATCGTAGATGTACTCTCCCGATTCCATATAATCCTTTTGCCAGCCTGCCTGAAACCTGTCAAGTAGGAATGCAAGGCACATCCCCGGCGCGTAGCAGCTCAATCTAAAACTTGAGAGAGAAGCTGGAAATTCAGACATCCCGTTCGCTTGATAAGCGATAGCGTACTTCAAAGGAATAGAACCAAAGTCACTGTAAGCTTTTGTTTCCACATATACAGCGACTCCTTCTACACTTTCTTGTGCTAACTCGTAATTCAACGCATCACCTATAAGTTTTCTTCTAAATTCCCTGATTGCTATAAAAGACGATAGCCTTTCTTCAAACTCTCTCTTCTCATCTGCAAATGTTGCCCTCAGTAGCTCTCTTCTCTCAAGAAACCTCACTGCAAGGTTCATTGGGGTAAAGGGATAATCGAGAACCTGGAGATCATTTGCCCAGCGTTTTTCTCCAACAGATTTTTGATATCCGTGAAAACCCTCATGAAAAATTAAAGAGAGAAACCTCTCGAAAGAGACAGTAGGTGATATGGTTGTAAGATCCCATATGGCGACCTGCTGCCCTTCAAGATCTTTAGCGGTGTTTCCAT
The DNA here is from genome assembly GCF_001639905.1 of Kosmotoga sp. DU53. Taxonomy (NCBI): domain Bacteria; kingdom Thermotogati; phylum Thermotogota; class Thermotogae; order Kosmotogales; family Kosmotogaceae; genus Kosmotoga; species Kosmotoga sp. DU53. Next base: position 2,067 of record NZ_JGCK01000016.1, read on the forward strand.
AGAACCTTTCATCTTTTTTTCCAATAAGAATTCCGTCGCTTTCCTCAAAACCTGCAGGCTTTCCTGGATAACCAACCAAAAATATCTTCTCATCGTTATACAACGCTACCGGCAGCTTCGGATAATCAAACCAGTACTTTTTCCTAATACCCTCATCTTCTATTATTTTATTTATCCGCTTTAAGGTTTCAATAATCTTTTCTTCATTATTTATCATAACAACACCTCCTTAATTTCCTCTGGAAAAATCCTACCTTCTTCTGTATCAGCAAATAATTTGAAAAATTCCTGGCTCCCTTTTTTGAGACAATCAGCAATCGCTTTATTCCCGTACTTTTTATCTATGATGTAACTCATATAATGCCCAAGTGCATAAAAGGGGCCGTTTGACCTCAAGCCGCGATTCAAAAACTTTTCTAGTTCATTGTATTTCTTCTGCTGAAAAATCGTATTGTACAAATCCTTGAAAAGTTCCACGCCTGCCTGAACATCGGATATATCTTCTACTGGAAAATCTCCCTTCTGAACATATGTTGCGGACCCCTCAAGAAATACGTAAGTAATCGCTTTATAAAGGGCATCCTTTCCTTTGTCCTTCAGAGGTTTTTCCAGCATTCTAAATTCTTTTCCTTTATTTCCTGGATAGAGGATAGCCTGAATTCTGTGAAAGGTTTCGTGTATTATTATGTCCAACAAAAAATCATAGTTGTCCTTGATATGCTCAATGTTGATACCGCCATATTTTCCGGTAGCCCAACCTCTTATGGCCCACCCAACACTAAAAACAAAACGTTCCTGAAATTCGAAATCTTCAGGAACATATTTTTCTATTCTCGCAGAAATACGTGCCTCTATATTGTCTTTGTTTTCCTCCAACTCGTTGAGAACCCTTTCGTAATCGTCCCTATTGCAGGCAATATCGGCAAAATCAAAGAAATTCCAGGGATTTAGCTGTTTCCAAATTTCATAGATAGATTCTTTGTTCGCTGCGAAGAATAGAAAATTAGCCAAAAATTCCGTTGTAAATTCAGGGCCTGGAACATAACCAAGGGAATTTCTGTGCTTAATCATCTCTGTAAAGATTTCCCCACCAGCGATTTCTCTGGCTTCCTCCAGGGTTGGATTTTCTTTAGCAAAATATTCTAATACTTCCCGAACCGCGTGTAGATCCAGAATGATTTTTATTCTCCCGCTGGATTTCACATCTTTCGGAACGTAATTCCTGCCTAAAAAATCTACGGGGAATCCAGTGCCGGCTACTATTTTTCTTTGTTCATCTCTTATCTGTGAAAGATAAGAAAGAAGGTCAAGAAATTTATCAGGCGTATCCGGTATGGGTATTTGCTCCGGATTTTCAATGGGATCTGGAATAACTCCGTAAAACCCTCCGCCAAGTTCAGCCTGCTTTTGTTGAATCCGAAAAAGTTTCTTTATGCTTTCGAGCGTATCAAGTTGCTTAATCAAACCAGAAAAATCATTGGTCACTGAATTCCCCCCCTTTTCAACTACAACAAAAATCATATTGAATCTCTCTCATATCAAAATGGCTCCAAATTGAACGTTGTAACTTTAGGCATGTCCTGCCCTCTATAACCTTCAAAAACCTGTACCCTACCGGCTTCTATCATTTCTTTGAAATTGGTAAACCCGGATATTACCGAAGAGAGACAACTTATATCACATTCTATATCGGGAGACTTTGTTGTTCTTGATATTCTCAAGAAACCTCCCTCTGCCTTGATTTCAAAGTTTCCGGTGTTCTCTTCAGAGAATTTGTCGTTGACTGAAACAATTAGTGGTTCCAGTTCAAAATCAACAGACAATCCATCCAGCTTTTCCACGGAGACTATCCTTATCATTCCTGCATTGCCAATTTTTTCTTCTGAAGGTTGATCGGAGAGATAAGGCCAGAGAAGAAAATCTTCCGGAAGGACCATCC
>NZ_JGCK01000043.1:0-11672 GCF_001639905.1 Kosmotoga sp. DU53
TGTGTTCTTTTATCTTATCCAGGCCGAGCTCTTCTTTAAGAAAAGCGGGTATCTTGCTTTCATCTGCTATGAATGAAGGCTTCCTTTTCGGAGGCTGGAACGCATTTTCTTTGTATCTTTCGTAGCGCTTTACCCAACTCATGATAAGTGAAGCATCCACATCATATTCGACTCCCAATTCTCTGTAACTCTTGTCTGTCCCTAAATACTCCTTAACCAATTTGATTTTGAATTCCGAACTGTATCTTCGCGGTGTTTTTCCTTTCATTCCTTTTACCCCCTTTTTCTTTCCTTTATTCTATGCTGTTGGGCTTCTTTTGTCCAATCCTTTTAGGGGGTAAATATGTCACGCATAACCTACAACCCACAACCGACAACGGCTTTTCTTGAACTTTCGGATTCTCAGCCCTCGAAGATATTATGATGTAAAATTGAATCTGACGGAAAGAATTGAGAATTTTTGAGCGATTTGTTTATCGAGCTTTCTAGTGTTAAAATGGCACAATGAAAAGAGATTTTGAAATCGGGAGGAGATACAAATGGTTGTTACAGTGATGGTTGAAATTCCCAAGGGTAGCAGAAACAAGTATGAATATGACAAAGAAAAGAAAATGATTCGATTCGATAGAACACTTTTTTCGTCTGTGCATTATCCAGCTGACTATGGGTTCATTTGCGATACGCTCGCATTAGATGGAGATCCGCTTGATGCCATGGTTCTTGTTTCTGAACCAACTTTCCCAGGATGCATTATAGATGTGGTTCCAGTTGGCGTTTTCAAGATGTGGGACGAAAAAGGAACTGATGAAAAGATATTATGTGTTCCCGTAAAAGATCCTCTCTGGAATCATATTGAGAATCTAGAGCAGGTTCCACCACACCTCCTTAGAGAGATAGAAAACTTTTTCTCTATTTACAAACAGCTTGAAAACAAGGTCACTGGTACCGAAGGTTGGGAAAGAAGAGAAGCTGCTGAAAGGATAATAGAAGAAGCTCAAAGGCGCTATCAAGAAGTGAAGAAAAAGAATAAGTAACGCTTTTGCGTCTATCAACCTTTATCTCGGTGCAGTTCGTATACACGTTTTACTTCATCCAGAACATCAAAAAACGCATCAAGAACAACAGGATCGAATCGCTTTCCGCGATCCTGCCGCAACATTTTAAGTGCTGTTTCAAACCCAAAGGCCGGTTTGTAAGGCCTTCGTGATGTTAATGCGTCAAAAACATCAGCAACAGCTACTATGCGCCCAGCAAGGGGAATCTGTTCGCCCTTCAACCCGTAAGGATAACCACTTCCGTCCCATTTTTCATGATGCCCTATTATTACATCCCTTGCAGTTTTCATAAAGTCAATGCCAACCTTTGATATTAGATTTTTGCTCATCTTTTGCAAAACCCCTTCACCTATAATTACGTGGGTCTTCATGATTTCAAATTCTTCTTTGGTGAGTTTTCCAGGTTTCAGAAGTATTTTGTCTGGAATTCCCACTTTTCCGATGTCGTGTAATGGACTGAACCATAGTACTTCGCGGATAAACTTTGGCGTGAGTCTATCGTCATCTTTTGCAAGTCTGGAAGCAATCAAATACGAATACAGCGAAACCCTTGTTAAATGTTCGCCGGTCTCGAGGTCTTTTTTTTCTACGATATCAGCAAAGGTTCTCGCAGTCGTCGCTATCAATTCCTGGTTTATGTAAGAATTGTAAATAAGACCCTTGATAATCCTTACAAAACGTTCTACTCTGGAAGCATTTTCCTCCGTGAAAAAATTTGCTTTTGCACTGTTCACGAAGAAAAAACCTATGCACCTATGATTAACAAATATTGGAACGGTTATGCTCGATCTCATGCCTTCTTCCAAAATAAGCCTGGTTGCCTCGGACTTATGTACATTTTCATAGTAATGCTGGAGATCGTTAATTATACGTGGACGCCTATTCTCCATGACTCTACTGAGTGTCGTGCGATCAAGTCTATAGACGAACCCTGATCTAAGGCGTATTTCACCTGTTTTTGACACAGCCGTTTCTGCAATAACGTTTCCCAGCTCATCTAAAAAAGCAAATGCTATCCGATCCGCATTCACATATTTGTTCAATGTCTCAAATATGTTGGGAACGACATCCTCCAGAGTTCCAATGGTTGGAATATTCAACAATTCTCTGTCAAACTTCAGCTCATTGATAATCTTTTCCGTGCTTTCACGGACCTCTTCAGTTTCCTTCAGCACCGATTCCTGTTGTGTTTTCAGTTCTTCATGTTCAAGAAAGGAATCTATATTTTCCATACTCTGCTGAACATATTCCACATAGTCTTTGAAGCTTCTCCAGATAAATAGTAAAACAGTCACTATGATCCCAAGACTGGCAATTATGATATACAACGCTACATTTTTTAATTTGTTAACAGACCGGACCCTGTCGTACACCCAATTTTCTACTTCTCTCTGCAAATCTTTAAGAATCGTGGCAAACCGTAGGTATTGATATTCGTCTGTTATCAGCGGAAGGATTTCATCGGAAGAAAAGGATATAGGGATTTGTGAAGAATATTTTTCAAGTTCCCTTAATTCTTTGGATAGTTTTGATAGTGTCTCCGCGTACTCTGGAACTTCTTGTATTTGTCCCTTATTATCATGATAAAGATTATGAAGTCTTCCAACCTCCAAAACCATTGTGTTAATTTTCGAGAAGTCATTTGCGATTTTTTCGTAATACGCAAGCTTTGAGCTGGCTAATCCAAATAATAGAAGCATAGCCCCAATTACACCAATAGAAGCAATGGTAACATAGAGTAAAATATTTATATATGTTCTTACACTTTTTTTCATCAGCTATCATCCCAAAAAAGCTTCTATTTCTTGTTAAAATCAAATCCTTCCTTGAAAACCTTCAAACAAGCTTGCACCACATCTGGATCATACAGCTTCCCAGCATTTTTATCAATTTCTTCAAGAGCGTTATCGATTCCCAGTGCTGGTCTATAAGGTCTGTGTGAAGACATCGCTTCAACCACGTCAGCAACGGCTATAATCCTTGCTTCTAAAAGAATTTTATCATTTTTCAATCCCAGAGGATATCCCGAACCGTCCATTCTTTCGTGATGTTGAAGAACAATATCAGCAATTGGCCATGGAAATTTGATTTCTTTGAGGATTTCATAACCAGCTTCTGGATGACTTTTTATCATTTGCCATTCAACCGGTGTTAGCGAACCAGGTTTTACTAATATTTCGGACGGTATAGAGATTTTTCCTATATCATGAACCAACCCGGCCATAGCAACAGCGGTAACTCTATCCTCTGGTAAATTCAATTCTTTTGCAATCTTGCTAGCCAAAATAGAGACCCTATGTTGGTGCCCCGCAGTATAAGGATCTTTCTTTTCAACGACCTTTCCCAGAACGCGGATAGCTCCTCGTAACGTCTCTTGAAGTTCAAAGTGAACCTTTTTATTTTCCGTTATATCCCTTACTGTTCCAACCATTCTTACTGGCTTACCATTTTCATCCCATTCGACAACTTTCCCGCTGATGAAGGCCCACTTCCATTCTCCTGATTTTGTATACAGGCGAGCTTCTACTTCATATTTATCCGAAAGTCCTTTCAAATGATTTTCCAACATTTCTTTGGTTCTTTTAACATCTTCCGGATGAACAATAGCAAAGAATTTCCCGATTGCACTTCCGCTGATCGTCCCCGCGCTATCCCATCCGAAAAGAACGGCGAAACGTTCATCCAAAAAAACTTCATTTGTTTTAAGATCAAGATCCCAGATACCCGCTTCAGTTCCCTCAAGAGCCAGATCAAGACGTTCTTTAATTTTTGTTAGTTGTTTCAATTCCATTTTTTCTTTGGTCACATTCACAAGAGTGATAACAAAAACTTCTTCATTACCAAGAAAAACCTTTTCTGCATTCATCTGGACAATTTTTTTGCGGTTATTTGGAAGGTCTAACACAAATTCCCGGATCCTTTCATTCGAAACGGGATAATCAAAAGTAGAACCAATGAGTTGTCGCCCCTCAAAAAGTCTTTCTGCGGCAGGATTAGCATAGATTATTTTGCGGGTCTTTTTTACTTACGAGTATCGAAGCAGAGGTATTATTTAAGACCATTTTTAGTAATTTGATTTCTGGTACATCTGTCTTATTGTTTCTAAGCAAATCCACCATCCCCTTCATATACCGTATTCCAGTACTTTTAAACATGGAGAATGATGCTATGACATTTTAGTTTACCACTAGTTCGTGTCTATAGAAAACACTAACAATTGAAATATGAGTAAGCATTTCTATGCTAGAATTATTTTAGTCCTTATGTTGATTATTCATAATTCGCATGAGGAACTCTTAAGGGGGGGATAATATGGAATGCACGAACTTTAAGCAAAATCTTCAAAAGTGCAATTGTAGTTATCCTGGTTGTCCAAGAAAAGGGAAATGCTGCGAGTGCCTTTCTTATCATCGTTCCCGCGGAGAGTTACCTGCGTGTTACTTTACTGAAGCACAGGAAAGAACCTGGAACAGGAGTATTGAGTATTTCATGAAATCCCGCTGAGAAATGAGCTTTCTGGCATGAAAGTAGACATTTTTGAGGAGGAAAACAGATGAAAAAAATAGTCGTTGTTGACTATGGTTCCCAATATACGCAGCTAATTGCTCGGCGATTAAGGGAAATAGGCGTTTACAGTGAAGTAGTTCATCATATAGGAAAAAATCGGCCTGAAGAGATTGAAGGGGTAATACTTTCAGGTGGCCCACGGAGTGTTTTGGCCACTGATGCGCCGTCCTTGCCCTCGTGGTTAAGAGGGTTAAAGGTACCTATACTTGGGATATGCTACGGGATGCAGCTTATTGCAAAAGAATATGGTGGTATAGTTGAAAAAACAGAAACAAGTGAATATGGAAGAACTCACATCAAACTTGATCAAAAGAATCCTATTTTCAAAGGGCTTCCAGCTGAGCTTCACGTTTGGATGAGTCATGGAGATAGTGTTGTCAAAATACCCGAGCATTTTGCAACGATAGCAGAAACAGAAAACGGGATTCCAGCAGGATTATATTCTTTGGAAGAGGATATCTGGACATTACAATTCCACCCTGAGGTCAAACATACCGAACATGGTATGAAGATTATCGAAAACTTCGTCTTCAATATATGTAAGATGGAACCGAATTGGAATATGGAGAAATTTCTTGAGGATATGGTGAAAAAACTCAGAGAAGAAACAGGAGATGGAATAGCAGTTCTCGGGTTATCCGGTGGGGTTGATTCTTCTGTAGCGGCTGTTTTAACTCATAGGGCTATTGGCAGCAGACTGAAAAACATATTTGTAGATCATGGGCTTCTAAGGCTTGATGAAGAAAAAGAGGTTCCTGCGGTTTTTAAAGAAAGGCTTGGTTTGAATGTCACGGTGGTTAATGCCAGGGATCGTTTCTTGAAAGAGCTAAAAGGTGTGATAGATCCAGAGGAAAAACGAAAGATAATTGGCCGAGAGTTTATCAAGGTTTTTGAAGAAGAAGCACTGAAAACCGGTGGAGATTTTCTTATACAGGGAACCATATATTCTGATGTTATAGAAAGCGCCGCTTCTGGATTGGAAACGGCGAAAATAAAATCTCACCACAATGTCGGAGGTTTGCCTGAGGAAATGAACCTCAAAGTAGTTGAACCCTTGAGATATTTATTCAAAGATGAAGTAAGAGTTCTGGGGGAGCTATTAGGAATACCGAAGGAAATGCTTTACAGACATCCTTTTCCCGGTCCGGGACTTGGGGTCAGGATCATAGGAGAGATAACAGCAGAAAAACTCGACATCCTAAAAAAGGCTGATGCGATCTTTATAGGCTTAATTGAAAAAAACCGGTTGGTACGACAAAGTGTGGCAAGCTTTCAGTGTGTTATTGAACGCTAAGTCTGTTGGCGTTGTGGGGGATGAGAGAGCTTATGAATATTGTTTTAGCATTGAGAGCTGTGAATTAGTGAGATTGAACGGAATGACCGGCGGTAGTTGGTTCGAGAATTCCCTACGAAATACTGGATGAAGCTGCAAGGAGGATATGTAATAGAGTTAAAGGAATCGGGAGGGTTGTTTACGACATAACCTCAAAACCACCAGCAACGATAGAGTGGGAATAAACGACACAGAAAATTCAAAGCGCTTTATCAAACAGGAGCTCGACATTTTTCAAAAGATAGTCGAGAACACTCTTAAGAGCTTCAAGGCTTGCAAGATTGTTCTGGTATCTTTTTAGGTTGAAAGCAAATCGTGGATCAAGGTGAACAATTGTTCTATCTCTGCATCGCTTTACTTGTTCAATGTACGAAATTGTCTCATTTTCAAGATTTTCGAGGGAGTCAAGCAGCGGATAAACCTTGTACCTGAGCTCTTTTAGGACATTTTGCCGTATGAATCGTCTTAGTTTGTCGAAGGTATAGCCACTGTTTCGAATGAGCTTGGCAGCTCTTACAACAGCACTTTCATAGGTTGAAAGAAGCTCGAGATCTTCAAGTTCTTCAGGAATTTTCTCTTGTGCTTTCTCTAATAGTATCTGAACTTCCTCATTTAGAATTTCAACTTCCCTTTTTAGCACCTTTTCTCTTAAACAAAAGGCTTTCCTTTTTTCTGGTTTTATAGTATCTACGAGTTTCATTTGGCATACTCCTAATCCCTGGTCATAGCATTTAATCCATAATGATTATAACGTACCGGCATCTAAAACCGAGATCCGGTGTTCGAGATCCGACAACCGAGAGACCAAGAAGATGAGAATCGGCTCTCAAAGCTCTTTCTACACCCAAGACCCTTAACCCCATACCCGATTTTTATCTAAACTCCAGTCTCCAACATCCAATCTCGTACTTTAATTTTTGTTCACAAGCTCTCGGATTCTCTGTGTTTTCGAACAACCGACAACGATTTCTTACATCCGCCGAAGGCGCTTACCCCTGACATAGTCAGGCTTACCCCCAGCGCAGCTGGGCACACCCACGCGAAGCGTGCTTACTCGCCGCGTAGCGGCCCTCTCGGGTCTCGGCTCTCGGACTCTCGGATCTCGATTAAGTCGAACAGCAATCCCCTATGAAATGAATTCACACATTGCGAAGGAACTGGTAAGTTTCCTGTAACTTGACAGGTGGGGAAGGTGATGGTAATATAGTTAGCGCTGGAGATAAGAGGGTCATTGAAAAATGGATAGCGGTCCCAAGGAAGAAAACTTTGAGTGGAAAGAGAGCCATGGATGGAGGGTTTGATCCTGGCTCAGGGTGAACGCTGGCGGCGTGCCTGACACATGCAAGTCGTACGGGCGGACCCCCTTCGGGGGGCGAGCCAGTGGCGAACGGGTGAGTAACACGTGGGAACATATCCGCTGGTGGGGGATAACTACCCGAAAGGGTAGCTAATACCGCATAAGCCCGAAAGGGGAAAGGTGCGACAGCATCGCCAGTGGAGTGGCCCGCGGCCCATCAGCTAGTTGGTGGGGTAAGAGCCCACCAAGGCGACGACGGGTAGCCGGCGTGAGAGCGCGACCGGCCACAAGGACACTGAGACACGGGTCCTACTCCTACGGGAGGCAGCAGTGCGGAATATTGGACAATGGGCGAAAGCCTGATCCAGCGACGCCGCGTGCGGGACGAAGGCCTTCGGGTCGTAAACCGCTGTGGTAAGGGACGAATAGCCGGTGGAGTGGAAAGCCACCGGAGGAGACGGTACCTTACTAGGAAGCCCCGGCTAACTACGTGCCAGCAGCCGCGGTAATACGTAGGGGGCGAGCGTTACCCGGAATCACTGGGCGTAAAGGGAGCGTAGGCGGCCCAGCAAGTCGACTGTGAAAAACCGGAGCTCAACTTCGGTCCTGCGGTCGAAACTGCTGGGCTTGAGGACAGTAGAGGGAGACGGAACTGCCGGTGTAGGGGTAAAATCCTTAGATATCGGCAGGAACGCCGGTGGCGAAGGCGGTCTCCTGGGCTGGACCTGACGCTGAGGCTCGAAAGCCAGGGGAGCGAACGGGATTAGATACCCCGGTAGTCCTGGCCCTAAACGATGCTCACTAGGTGTGGGGTGCGTAGAGCACTCCGTGCTGAAGCAAACGCGATAAGTGAGCCGCCTGGGGAGTACGCCCGCAAGGGTGAAACTCAAAGGAATTGACGGGGGCCCGCACAAGCGGTGGAGCGTGTGGTTTAATTCGATGCTAAGCGAAGGACCTTACCAGGGCTTGACATGCTGGTGGTACTGAACCGAAAGGGGAAGGACCCACCGTTAGGTGGGAGCCAGCACAGGTGGTGCACGGCCGTCGTCAGCTCGTGCCGTGAGGTGTTGGGTTAAGTCCCGCAACGAGCGCAACCCCTGCCCCTAGTTGCCAGCGGTTAGGCCGGGCACTCTAGGGGGACCGCCGCCGACGAGGCGGAGGAAGGGGGGGATGACGTCAGGTATCGTGCCCCTTATGTCCTGGGCGACACACGCGCTACAATGGGACGGACAGCGGGGAGCGAGGCAGCGATGCTGAGCAAATCCCTGAAACCGTTCCTCAGTTCGGATTGCAGGCTGCAACCCGCCTGCATGAAGCCGGAATCGCTAGTAATCGCGGATCAGCCATGCCGCGGTGAATACGTTCCCGGGCCTTGTACACACCGCCCGTCAAGCCACCCGAGTTGGCAACACCTGAAGACGGGTGTCCCAACCGAAAGGGGGGAGCCCGTTTAAGGTGGGGCTGGCGAGGGGGGCTAAGTCGTAACAAGGTAGCCCTACCGGAAGGTGGGGCTGGATCACCTCCTTTCTAAGGAGTCAAGTGCGGACCGCTATCCATCTTTGAGTGACTCTCAGGTCATTGAAAAGTGCATAGGGAAGGTAAAGGTACAGAAGGCGCACGGTGGATGCCTAGGCAGCAGGAGGCGAAGAAGGGCGTGGCAAGCTGCGAAAAGCCACGGGGAGGTGCAAACGACCGTTGATCCGTGGATGCCCGAATGGGGAAACCCACCTACCTGAGAGGGTAGGTATCTCCGAAAGGAGAGGCGAACCCGGTGAAGTGAAACATCTCAGTAACCGGAGGAAAAGAAATCAACCGAGATTCCCTGAGTAGCGGCGAGCGAAAGGGGAGGAGCCTAAACCGTGGTAGTGTAGAAGCCTGCGGGCGTTGCTACCACGGGGTAGAGGGACGCAACTGGGCGAGGCCGCAGACTCGCCGGGGAGTTACAAACCTTGCATCTAGCTGAAGGGTCTGGGAAGGCCCACCGGAGAGGGTGAAAGTCCCGTAGGCGAAAGGTGCGAGGCTCCCTGGGTTGTGATCCCGAGTACCACGGGGCACGAGGAATCCCGTGGGAATCAGGGGGGACCACCCTCCAAGGCTAAATACTCCCTGCTGACCGATAGCGCAAAAGTACCGTGAGGGAAAGGTGAAAAGCACCCCGGGAGGGGAGTGAAAGAGGACCTGAAACCGTGTGCCGACAAGAAGTGGGAGCCCGAAAGGGTGACCGCGTGCCTTTTGATTAATGAGCCTGCGAGTTATCGTAGCTGGCGAGGTTAAGCCGGGAGAGGCGAAGCCGAAGGGAAACCGAGTCTGAAAAGGGCGAGGAGTCAGCTGCGGTAGACCCGAAACCGGGTGAGCTACCCATGGGCAGGTTGAAGGTGGGGTAACACCCACTGGAGGACCGAACCAGTTGGCGGTAAAAAGCCATTGGATGACCTGTGGGTAGGGGTGAAAAGCCAACCGAACCCGGTGATATCTGGTTCTCCCCGAAACGTGTCTAAGCACGGCCCTGCATGGTCAGTGATGGGGGTAGAGCACTGGTTGAGCTAGGGGGGCAACCTCCGACCTCAGCCAAACTCCGAATACCATCACTCAAAGTGCAGGAGACAGACTACGGGCGATAAGGTCCGTGGTCGAAAGGGAAACAGCCCAGACCACCAGCTAAGGGCCCGAAGAGGTGGCTAAGTGTTAAAGGAAGTGAAGAGTCGAAGACAGCTGGGATGTTGGCTTAGAAGCAGCCATCATTTAAAGAGTGCGTAACAGCTCACCAGTTGAGGCTCTTCGCGCCGAAGATGTAAGGGGGCTGAAGCCACCCTCCGAAGCTGTGGGACAGCAGCGAAAGGCTGTTGTCGGTAGGGGAGCATTGCGCGGTAGGGCGAAGGCAGACCCGCGAGGGCTGCTGGACGAAGCGCAAGAGAGAATGCAGGCATGAGTAGCGAGAGGAGAGTGAGAATCTCTCCCCCCGAAAGCCTAAGGGTACCTGGGGAAGGGTCGTCCGCCCAGGGTTAGTCGGTACCCTAAGGTGAACCCGAAAGGGTTAGCCGATGGGAAACCGGTTAATATTCCGGTACCAGCTAATAGTGAGGCTTGGGGCGTGACGCAGGAGGATAGGCCTCGCGTACTGGTTGCACAGTGCGTCCAAGCGTCAAGGCCGATGATGGAGGTAGGCAAATCCGCCTCCGGAGGCTGAGGCGTGATGGGGAGCTTCTTCGGGAGCGACGAGGTTGCGTTCACACTGCCGAGAAAAGCGTCGCAAGCCGCTTGAGCTATTAGCTGACCGTTCCGCAAACCGACACAGGTAGGCTGGCTGAGAAGGCTAAGGGGAGCGGGATAACCCCCGTTAAGGAACTAGGCAAAATGGCCCCGTAACTTTGGGAGAAGGGGTGCTCTCTGGTGTGAATAGCACCGGGGAGCCGCAGTGACAAGGCTCCGGCGACTGTTTACCAAAAACACAGGACTCTGCTAACTCGAAAGAGGAAGTATAGGGTCTGACGCCTGCCCAGTGCCGGAAGGTTAAGGGGAGGGGTTAGCCCGAAAGGGCGAAGCTCTGAACCGAAGCCCCGGCAAACGGCGGCCGTAACTATAACGGTCCTAAGGTAGCGAAATTCCTTGTCGGGTAAGTTCCGACCTGCACGAATGGCGTAACGATCGGAGCACTGTCTCAACGGGGGGCCCGGCGAAATTTCAGTCTGGGTGAAGATGCCCAGTACTCGCAGCTAGACGGAAAGACCCCGTGGAGCTTTACTGCAGCTTGGTATTGTACTTTGTTGTGGTGTGTACAGGATAGGTGGGAGGCTGAGAACCCGGCTCGCCAGGGTCGGGGGAGCCGCCGGTGGGATACCACCCTCGCCACAGCGGAGTACTAACCTGGTGGTGTGAAGAGCACCACAGGGACAGTGCTAGGCAGGCAGTTTGACTGGGGCGGTCGCCTCCAAAAAGGTAACGGAGGCGCACGAAGGTCGGCTCAGGTTGGTTGGAAACCAACCGGAGAGTGTAAGGGCAAAAGCCGGCTTGACTGTGAGGCTGACAGGCCGAGCAGGAGGGAAACCTGGTCCTAGTGACCTTGCGGCACTGAGTGGAAAGGCCGTTGATCAGCGGATAAAAGTTACCCCGGGGATAACAGGCTAATACCGCCCGAGAGTTCACATCGACGGCGGTGTTTGGCACCTCGATGTCGGCTCATCGCATCCTGGGGCTGGAGCAGGTCCCAAGGGTTAGGCTGTTCGCCTATTAAAGCGGTACGTGAGCTGGGTTCAGAACGTCGTGAGACAGTTCGGTCCCTATCTGCTGCGAGCGGAGGAGGCTTGAGGAGGGTCACCCCTAGTACGAGAGGACCGGGGTGAGTGGACCACTGGTGAACCAGCTGTCGTGCAAGCGGCAGTAGCTGGGTAGCCAACGTCCATGAGCGATAACCGCTGAAARC